>NZ_LBAW01000005.1 GCF_001648595.1 Legionella bozemanae
ATTTTGCAAAATAGAGTGTTTCTCGTTTATATCAATCGCATTTTGCAATAGAGTTTTTCCTAACTTTAAGCGATCCTTATTCGGTACAGCTTGTTTTTCTCTGACCAAGCTATGTTCTGCGTCTTGTCCATGGAGTGAAGTAGTAGCCGAAACAGCGCTCGCGGATTGTTTTTTAAAGATAAAATACGCTAAAAAAGACCCTGCTACTAACTCCCAGAAACGAGTTTGCGGTGAGTAGAACGCAGCAACTAAGTCATGATGCACCACTCTAATATTGATGATTAAGGAAGCCATGAAAATAATCGACAAAACACCTGGAATAATAGGCGGCTTTTTCCAGATAAGCCATAATAATAATGGCCAAATAATATAATACTGCTCTTCAACCCCTAAAGACCAAAGATGGAGTAAAGGCTTTGTTTCTGCCAGATTATCAAAATAACCCGCTTCAAACCAAAAAGTAAAGTTCGAGAAAAATCCCGCACCGCTTAAAACGTGTTTACCTAGTTGTGCGTATTCATGGGGAAATAAAATGAACCACCCGACTATGAAACAAGCCAACAATGTAATTAGAAGAGCTGGAAAAATTCTTTTAATGCGGCGGCTATAGAATTCAAAAATATTGAAATTATTATTCGTTAAATTATTAAAAATTATGCTGGAAATTAAAAAACCCGAGATCACAAAAAAAATATCAACACCGATGAAGCCTCCTTTTATCAAAGTTGGAAAAACATGGAACCCAACTACTGACAAAACAGCGATTGCTCGCAAACCATCGATATCAGGTCGATAATTGAGATGATAATTAGACATTTAATTTCCTTTTAGTGTCAAGGTGCTTCTGTCATATGCACATAATTAGCAGTAGATTATTCTAATTTTCAAGTTATTGGTAGATGGATTATTAGAAAAATTACATAATCTCTATGGGGTCACAAACTTTTTTTCAAATTTTTTCACACATTCACACCTCAGTCCCGTCCCTAAGAACCTATCTATTACCCACTGCAGTGAATAAGAGCTCATGTTTCATGTTTCTCGAGTATTAAGAATATCTCGCAATTCATCATCATAAAATGCACCTACCGAGCAAGCTCCCAATCCACGTGCTTGGGCGGCAAGATAGGTTGTTTCTCCGCCTATGCTAGATTCTAAATTGGCGTACCGGTAATCTCTTTCTCCGTGTAGCAATCCTATCCGACTGAGATCAACGCTCCAGAAAATAACAAAGGCGGCTCATTCAAGAAGCACCTGAGAAAGCCCGGCTTGATATATTTCTTTTGAGAAATCACCCTCTCTAATTTTCTCTAAAGTGGCTCTTTCAGGAATATACCAATAAACGCCTTTGCTTAAATCTTTACCTTAGAGACTATAACGAATAGTTCAATGCGACTGCCATCTTCAACATTATGTGGATTTCCAAGAAGGACAAAGGACTGGCGGATTACGCCTGAAAAATCATCAGGGCTAATCTTTCGGTTAAAAAACCTGAGACCAAAAACAGCGCTACGAGAGAGATCTCCCTGGTGGTGGATATACTTTCCTTCTGTGGTAAACCAGATTCGATAACCACTCGATATTTCCAGGTTATTCTCAATAAGAGGGATTGTTGCTGGGCTAATAAATTCATACACGATCATCGTTATCACAGAATAAGCAATTAGCATTATGATAATTAAAAAGATTTTTTTACCCATGGCTTCCATTGAGTATGTGTTTTATCAAGCAGAACAGAGGGACTATTTTTTTAGCCAGTTAGAAACCAGAGGAAGTTGAAACCAAAGATGAATAGAAACTAAAGATAGCAAACAATAACCAAACAAATAATATAAATCAAAAGCGAGCAAGCCGATGCGCGCTACCCAGAATAGCCCCAACCAAGCTGTAGTGAGTAAATAAAAAATTAAATAGATTGCCGAGATCATATTTATGTAGCTTCTTTTCATTGGTTTCCCGATAAAGGCTCGTATAAATAAGTAAATGATCATCAACATAATAGGAAGATAAAACCAAAAGAATTTTCCATAATATCTATGAGCTCCGAAATTTAACGACAAAAATAACTTATCTCATGTAGTTATACTTCATTAAGAGGCAGCTGTCATTGTGAACCTAGTGAAGCAATTCAGATCGATCTTTGAATAAATACATCTCTTTACTTAATCTTAGGAGTAAAATCGAGCTCATAAATCTTATGAGATGTAAAAGCATTATTAACAAAGACCCGCCAATCAATAGAACACTTTAATTGGTCAGTATTGATTGAATAATAACTATTTTTTTCATCTTTAGTTCGCAAACAAGATGTTGAACCGGCGTGCAGTAGTGCACATTGCTCACCTTGATTTTTGGTAATTAGTGTTAAATTGGCATAATGAAGATGGCCTGTGCAAACGATATGAATAGGACTTTCTTTTAAATAATCTATAAATTCTTCCGCATTATTTAAGGGATGATGCATCCCTGAAAAATATTTAAGATTATGATGAAAAAATAGAATGTTTAATTGTTTTGAGGTACATGAAAAATGATTTTTTATACGCCCTAAGGTTTTTTGACTTAACCTACCATCTTTAATCTGATACGGAGTAGCACTATTAACCCCCAGAATATTTACTTCTTTATTATTAAAACTTACCTCCAACTGAGCAGAAATATATTCTTTGTAGCGTTTAAATGGATGTAAAAAACGGTAAATGGGATTATCAAAAGGAATATCATGATTGCCTGGAACAATAAGCAGAGGCATAGTTAAGCGCTGCAGGAATCCTAATAATTGTTTATATTGCTCAGAGCGAGCTCTCTGCGTTAAGTCTCCGGATATAATAATAACATCGGGATTCAATAAAGTTAGATCTTCCAGCAAAGACTCAATAATCTCAGGATTATGCATTCCAAAATGAAGATCGGAAATGTGTATTATTTTCATGATGAACTCTTTAAAAGAGTTAAAGAGCGAGATAATGTTCGATAATACAATGGAGTTTTTGTCTTGATGGTATCGCCATCCAGAGAGATTGTAATTTCTTTCTCATTTTTAAAATGGATTTCAATAGGATGTTTTGATTGAATTCGTTCAAAGAGATTTTTACTGCAAAATATACTTTGGATTATTTTAAATATTTGTATTTTTCCCTGTTTAAAATAATAAAGACCGAGCAAGGCTTTGTGGAAACTCTCTCTTTTAATTGTTGCTGGAAACTTATAACAATATATGTTATTACTGACCATCAAAAAAGAAGTGTGTAATGATAAATCTAGATTTTTGCTTTTTACAGTTAAAGTAAAGACTGGATGTTTTTTTAAACTCTCGATAAAACCAGGTATGTAGCTTAACCATTTGTTATAGTTCTTATTATACTGCTCTCGTTTGTCGGCAAATTTTGGATAAAAACCAATGGAAGAGTTATTAATAAAAATATTATCATTGACCTCAGCTAAGTCGATTTTAATTGTATGAAGTTTTTTCAAACTAGCAACTATCTCTTGAACACCACTAGGTAAACCAAGTTCCTTAGCAAAATGGTTAAGAGTGCCTAAGGGAATTACCCCTAAAATTATTGACGTATGGACGCAATAATGAGCTGCTGTTCGTATTGTCCCATCTCCTCCACCAATCAAAATAACTTTATATTTATTAATACATTTCTTTATTGTTTTTGGCAAATTTTTTGGTGTGGTCTCATAGAGAATATAAGAAATATTCGCACCTTTTAACCCCTCTAAATAGAGTATGGCTTTAGAGGAATTTTTGGCCATTTTATTTATAATAACAGCAATAGTATCCATCTATTCTCCTTTTGCTGTTAGAAAAAGAGAAATGCGATTTCTTTGTCACATATCTAATTTCTCATAACCAGATTGCTAAAATCTGAAATAAATGATCTTCTATAAAGTAATAGATTTCTTTTTGAATTAGTCAATAATTTTGTCACAAATAAAGCACATCATAAGGAAAGGTCCAACCGCCGTATTTAAATCCACCAGTAGGCTCCTCTTCCGGGCCGCCGGGAGCTTGCATCACACCGTCAAGAGTTATAAATGATAGGATAACTAATTTTCTCATATTGTTTATTTTCCCTCATAAGCTCGCTTAAGCGTTGCGATATCGAATTTCTTCATTGGTAAAAATGCTTGTATTACATGGTCAATCTGTTTACGAGTGCCATTTTTCATCATTTCATCCATAGCTGTAGGAACTACCTGCCATGAGAGGCCATATTTGTCCTTAAGCCAGCCACACTGCTCTGCTTCCGGTATAGCAGAGAGCTTCCCCCAGTAATAATCAATTTCTTCCTGAGTTTCGCAATTCACGATGAATGATATCGCTTCGTTAAAAGCAAAATTATGATTTTGAGCGCTCTCCATTGCAGCGAACCACTTGCCTGAAAGTATAAAATCGGCAAATGCAATTGTCCCTTCTTTTTCCGAGGCTTGATCCGAACCATAATGAGTAACATCGCCCCATCTTGAGTTTTTAAATACCGACATATAGAAATTGATAGCCTCTTCTGCTTTACCGCACACATTCCCGACGAACAGAAGCGATGGAATGATATGAGGGCGTTCTTCGCTCCCACTATCTGAAAGAATAAGTTGCCATGAAAGACCGTATTTATCCTGAACCCAACCATAGCGTTTGCTGAAATGATATTCTTGAAGCGGCATAAGCACCGTGCCTTTGCTAAGCAACTTGTTCCATAATATATCGAGTTTTTCTCTGGCATCCTTTCCCTCTGCGCGATTAAAATTTACGAGAAATGAAACCGAGGGATTGAATTTGAAAAGAGGTCCTGCGCTGATCGCCATAAAAGACTGGCCTGAAAGCTCAAAAGAAACAAGGTCACAATCTCCCGATGGTGTGTTATGAAGTGTTGTGATATTCGTAATTTTCGAGTCAGGAAACAAAGAAATATAGAACTCGACCGCTTCCCTAGCCTCCTTATCAAACCATAAATGCGGTGTTATCTTATCCATGTATCGTGTCCCTTTCAATTTTGTTTACTGCAGTGCTTCATTCATCCTTCTAACTTCAGCAGGACTCTTTTTAATTAATTTATCCTACTCTGAGTAGATTATCTTAAGCAAGCATTTCCCATTTATAAGCAAGATTACGCTTACTAGCACATTTAAAAGTCTTTCTCCAAGGATGATTATTTGTTCTTCTTCGTATCTGTCGATTTCAGAATTTAGTACCCTCGAATTGCTCATTAATAAATTATTTGAACTCTACTTTCATTTTATTGAAAACAAACATCGGATTAACTATGATTAAATAGTTATCACAATTTAAGGATTTTTCACATGCCAAACAGTATTGTTCCCTTCCGCGTAGATTTTGAGAAGGATGGTACTTCAGTTTCATCTAGGGCTCAGGCAATTAAAATTTTGGATGAAGTAGCGAGATTACATGCTAATGGAGCTAAAACGGTTGGGATCACTTATTCTGCCAATAAAGATCAAACAGATAAAATTATAGATATCTACAACAAAGGGGGTTGGAAAACCGGTACAAGTGGAGCTAATCAGGCAACTGTAATATCCGAAATCGAGCAGCTACTCACTGAGCCAAAATATAAACATTTACAGAGTGTATACCGGACAGTTCCTATTACCACGATGGAATACGACAGCAAAGGAAAACCAGCACCCGCTAAAGATACTGCAGTAAAGCAAAGTCTTGACCATGCTTCTAAATTTATGGAGAGTGGAGGCGTGTTACTCGGCTGGACTAATCAAAAAACCCCTCCAGGAAAGTTGGCAATTGGTGGTGGTGTGGCTGCTGGCGTGCAAACACCGGGTCAAAAACAAATGATTAACGATTGGGTAAAGAACAATCTACCACCTCCCTCTTTAGAAGACGATATACCATTAACACCTCCCAAGAAAACAGTATCCGAGACCTCTCAGCTACAGGCGCTGCAAATGCTTGAAAAAGAAGAATCTGCGCGTAAGAAAAAGAGTACTAGTGTTCAAAGTGAACAAACTGAAGCTTTGCTTGAGGCCTATAAAAAACATTGTGGGGAAGAATGGTTTAAGAATAACCCCCCTCAGAAAAATGATGAGGGTCGATTAAACCTATCTTTTAAATCCGATGAAGACATGGCTGACTTTTTTAAAAAGCAAGCTGATTCAGGAAAAAGTTTTATTATGATTGATGAAAAAACGAATAAAGTCATTGCCTTTTCTAATGGTGATGGAAAACTCTATAGGCCAGGAAAAGAAGGCCCGCAAGAGATTACCGATAAGTCCATAATGCCCAAAGAAAGTGACATGAAGGATCTTCCCGATCTCGATGGTTTTAAAATTCCGGCAAAAGAAACAACACAAGAGTCCAATACTCAGCTTCAACAAGTATAATACGCATAGACCGTTTGCTTGCAAACGGCAACGCTACTTTCATTCAACTAGCATGGGGAGTGCAGATATTCCTTAAATGAAGTTAATGCAAACGATAAAAAGGGTTCGTCTTAATTAGATTCTCTTGCGAAATAATGATGTGTCATCTATTTTCTCCAGCAAGCCTGGTTGCTTGCAACCTAATTTGCTGATCTTTTTCTCCAAACCAAAACTCAGAATAAAATCCTATGACACTAGGCTCTATCAAGGCTACGGCCTCTTGGAAATGCATTAGTTACTAAAGTGAATTAAGAATTAATTAATATTTAATTGATATAGTTTAATGAATTTTATAGGAGTCAATTATGATGAAAATATTAATTACTTATCTTTTTTCTTTAATGTTTTTTTCTCTATCTTTTGCAGCAAAACCAACTGATCTTGTTTTGCTACTACGTGTCAATTCAGCTGATAAAACAAAAATTTATGATCAATTTGTAAAGGATACAATTATTGCAAAAGATAATAATACAAATAAAACGAACATGCCTAACTATCATGTTACGGTGGGATGGATTGAAAATGGAAAAAGTGATAAAAATTTAGAGAAGATGATAAAAAATGAATTAAAAACTGAATCACCTATAAACTATTTTTTTGGAGAAGCTGGTATTTACCAAGTATCGCCATCATGTCCTAAGCCGGCACCGAACAATAAAAAATGTACTCGTAATGCTATTGTATTGTTTCCAGATGAGCCCACTAAAAATGAGTTAAAAAATATTAATTTGAAATTGAATTTATTACTTAAAAAATATAATCAGGACTATCATACAAATTTCAAAATGTATGCGGATATTATTCCAGAAAATTATACCCCCCATATCTCTCTAGCAGCTACCAAACAAGTTCTCCCAAAAAATAGAGAAAAAGCAGTAATTCAATTAAATGATAAAATAAAAGACAGTAGCTTTAAATATACTCAAATAAAATAAATTCCTGAATCACCCACGAAGACTATGATAACCGCAGAGAAAAGGACAATTGGAGCACAATTTGCTCCCCCTTCTTTGAGCCTAAGCTATAAATATGCACCACCTTTGTAATCAGTCTTACCCCCATTATTTTTATAGCTTGCTGAAGTCATGATTTATTAAGTGACTGCAATTCTCTTATAAAATTCGTTGCGAGCCTCAAGCCTTCAGCTAATTTATTATGAATTTCTGGATGCATATTTTGATCTTGGGCTTCCATTTCATTGCGTAAATCAAGAGCCATTTCTTCAAGTAAATGAATTTTTTCTTCTTTACTTATATTTCGATGATAAATTTCTAATACTTCTGCATCCCTGTCCATATTTGCATCCTTTATGTTCATTGATTTGTATCAATTATAGTACAAAGAACTCAATAGTCTGCTTTAAAACATCTGCATCATTTATATGGACAGCAAATTGGTAATAAAATGTAGTATCATAACAGAGGTGCAATCATCCATGACCAAATTGCCTTCGTTTAGGCGATTCTAGTTCATCAGCTATCTCATCATCGTCATGTTTTCTCTTCATCACCCGCATATTAAAAAATGAAGGCTGCTTTGCTGATTGAAACTCCTGCTGTAAACGTGGAGGTAAAGTAGCTACAGGCTCTAGCTCTTCTGCTTGGGGGATACAAAATTGTTCTAGCGGGAGTAAAAGCAATTCCTCTGGCAACGCGAGATCGTCGACCAACACGGGTGGGGTCGTATTGTCGAAAAACTCCATCATTTTTTCAAGTTCTTGCTCATCAATGACTAGTTGAGAAGAAGAGAACATTTCGTTTTCTAAAAATAAAAGATCCGTATCAAGTACTAAAGGCGATAAATCAACAGGAGGCATTGGAGCCTGAGTTAATTCTTCAGATGAATAACCCTCTCTAACTCCTATCAATTTTTTTAGTTTTTCATCTAAAATTCTTTGATTAATAATCTGCACTTGTTTTGCAATTTCAGGAAGATAGGTAGTTAAAGTTCTTTCTTGATAAGCAACTAAATCAAAATCAGAACCAAAAGGAGGATTAAAAACCTGCAATCCACATTGATTAGGAATAATGTTTAATAAAGAGTACTTTTTTACCCATTTGGGGAGGTCTTTGGGATTAAATACAAATTTTTGCTCTACAGGTCGATCTTTATTTTCCTTATCATAAAAAACAGGGGCAGGATCAACATGCAAAGTTGATGGGCATATTTTGGCGTCATCAATAAGTTGTATTGAGTTCGAGATTACAAGTTGATCAACCTGTATCGGTATTAAAAAATGAGACGTATCAGTAGGAAAATTTGGCTCAAGTTGTTGCATGAATAAATTTTTAGCATGTTTAAATTTATGATCAAGGCAAATATCAATCACTTGTACGTATTTAGCGCCACCAACAGTTTCTATTTCAAATATACTGTTGTTAGAAATAAGTTCTTGATTACTTCCTACTATATAGGAAGAAACCTCGGAGGCGGGATAGTTTGTTTGTGAAAAATTTATTAAACCTGGATATGTTACATCAACAGAAGAGGCAGTGCTTTTAAAAATAGCACGTATTTGAGAATTTGCCCCGCATGTCACATAAAGAGTGCAATTTAATATTTTTCCATTACTATCAAGAATTGGAAAAGAACTTAAGCATACATGTACATTATCTAATGAGTTTGTTGCTAAATGCTGAATTTTTTCAATTAATAAATTAAATTTATCTATAGTGATATATTCCTTGCCATATAAAGCAAACTCATATAAAGAAAGCCGTGTGATTGTATTTTTATATTGTTCTTGTAAGTAAAATTTACCATTTTTCTCGATGCAATAAGCTTGTCGGTGATAGTCATTAGCTAGATCAAATAAAAATTCAACATATTCCGCTAATCGTGAATACATATCTAAAAAGGAATAGGGATTTGTATGTAGACCAGCTTCTCCTTGTGAGAAAAATGAACTTTGCGGATAGATTACTAAGTCACGTATAGTTATATCTGCATTTTCCCTTTGTTCTCTTTTTTTATAAAACGATCGGAGTTGCTCTTCAAAAAAAGATATAGACGACATTGTTTTCAATAGAGTTAAATTTATGGCAAATTTTAACCCATAAAGGAATTTAAATAAACACAAAGTTGCTAATTTAGAGCTCCCAGGGAAAAATAAAACTTGTAGATTAGCTCTGTTAAACTTAGCATTTATAAATAGCATATCCAAATCGCTCCCAATTCAATGCTTCATTCGGAGCGGTTGTCGCCTCTTTGGTGCTGGTTGTTACCATCCGCAACCACCCGACAGCATTTTGATGGACATTGCTCGCTGCATCATGTCTTGTGGCGACTCACGCAATCTTCTGGATCTGGATCGCTCGGTGAACGTTGCGCTTGTGCCACACTATCACCCGAGACGCTTCCTCCTGATTGGACGCGTTTGCGAGACCAATGGGAATTTGCCCACGCTTCACGGGCGATTCTTCAGATTATTGCGCTTGCTGCGTTGGTGATTTCTATTCTTATTGAACTGCCACAGAGAGTGCGCCATACTGAGCAAGGGTAATCTGTATGGCTATCATTCGGCGCTGCCTGGATTAATACTAGTAATAACGTGCGCGCCTTAATAATAGGGCAACAACTTTATCTAGTATAGATATAGATAAATTGAACTATAATTAATCAAATAGATCTTTTTCAGGAGCCCCTCATGTTAAACCCATCAATTAGAGAATACATGCATAGTCATGATATTGCATATAAGACTATCAGCCACCCTAGAGCATATACAGCATCACAATGTGCACAAGCAGCACATATTAAAGGAAACTGTTTTGCTAAATCTATAGTTGTCAAATTGGATGGAAAATTTGCACTAGTAGCAATTCCCGCCCATGCTCGTCTGGATTTAAACCTATTAAAAAAAGAAACTCACACAAAGCGTGCAGAAATTGCTAAAGAATTTGAGTTTCAAGACAAATTTACAGACTGTGAAGTTGGAGCGATACCATTGTTTGGCGAACTTTATGGTATGGATGTCTATCTTGCGGATAGTCTTGCACATAAAGAATGGCTTGTTTTTAATGCGGGTAATCATACTCAACTTCTAAAAATCAAAAGTGAAGATTTTTTAAATTTAGTGCATCCAAAAACTTTATCGCAATGTTAAATACACTACTTAAGCGAGACAACGAGTAGACTGTGAGTTAGTATGAAAATAAAACCTTTAAAGTGTTTTCCAATTTTCATGCGCTAAATTATGAAGTCTTGTGATTTCATCCTAATTCTTTTCATGCGGATGAAGCAGTTTCCTTATGATTCAAAATCTATCCTCTTTACTCCTCCTCTACTAAGACAAATACTTAAGGCTAATAGTGCTATAGAATGAGATATTTTGCTGAAAATTGCACAACATAAATAATTTAATGTAAAAATAAAAACTTAGAGACTATACGTTAAGTGAATACAAACTGAGTAGAAAGTGTAATTGGTTCCAAGATACTCTGCCACAAGGCGTAGGACCAAATAATGGCTATAATTAATACATAGTAACTTATAAAAATATGACCGCTCTAATTACTTTTGAATTTTTGAAGTATATTTTTTATTTGGAGTGTCGGCATGGGTATTGCGAAGCTGCGCTTTTTCAGCACAAAACCACAAAGTATTGGTGGATTAGCATCAGCCATAGAACGTAATGTGCCTTATTACAGAATTCATGGTACTTTTCCTGAGTATGGCTTGCCAATAAGAGGCAATTTTGACAAAGTAACTATTGAGGCATTAACTAAATACTTATCGGAAAAAAAACCACTAATAACATATGGTGGAGCCACTGTTCTTGATGATTTATTCACTGGCTTTTTAAAAGATAAAGAAATTGAAAACGGGAAAAGTGGATTAATCGTGGGCGTTGCGGAAAGACTAATTGTATTATCTTCACTTGATTTCATTCCAGAAGAATATATTCACGGAGCAATCATCGAGGGTTTACCTGCGGAGCGTATTGTTGCTTACATCACGGATTTAAAAGACTTGCTTGATGGAGAAATTGTAAGAAATCACTTTGCAGAGGTGAACTCCTCATTGCCCCCAACAGTAACACTACCTGAAATAGAAGATTCTGACTTTGTACACTCTGTATGGGAATCAGCATCTTCCAAAGATACATTAAGAAACGAATTTTAATGCACATAGAGCAGCTTCATTTAATATTTTCTTAATATTTTGTCTATATATTTATCACTTTAATTAATAAAAGGATAAATATGAAATTTCAAAACTCCTTGTTTGAAGACCGCTACAATGAATACTGGAATAAAAACGTAGTAACATTGGATGAAACGATTCGCAACACTTCTTTAGGCCTTAATTTATTTGAAAATCGAGCAAATGTGACTCAATTAATCGAAGCATATCAACAGCATATTTTAACTATTTTAACAAATTTGGACCGCCAGTCTTATCTATTCGAAGACAAAGAATATGTACAAGCATACATGAAAAATACCGTGAGCCAAACAGTTGAAGATTTTTCTTTTTATGCAAAGATATTTCCTGAGACTCAGGAAATTTGCTCAAAATTTTTAAAGACGCTTGGTGTAAACTCACCATCAGAAACTAAAGAAACCTCATATGTTCCTATGTGTAACAATTGATGTTCATGAGTTTTGCCTGTATCTAAGTTCAATTCAATACAGGCTAACCCTGGTTGATTACAGTAATTAATTAAAAGATTCTGCAGAATATCTTCTTTGAGGAAGATCCTGATGAGCAGTGTTGTCTACATGGTGATGCAGCCTACTTGCCTTATCTTCATCAAAGAAATATGGAGAATACGTCAACTCAGCTCTTGAAGATTTTTTAACAAAACAGAAAAATGTTGCTTTTGCTACATCCGTTGCAGAACGAACTTCTTCTTTCACCAATGTAAACCCAAGTTGTTTGGTGATTACATCAAGAATATTTTTAGAAAAATAAAGCGATTGATATTCAGATTTAAATTTTGAAATAGCTTCCATAGCATCTTCAGGATTAAGAATTTGCTTTTTATCAATGCTATATCTTAGGTTTAATAAAATATGAGATAGATCCAAGATATCCTCATCAAAACAATTCGCATGCTCTGATAAAAAGAGAATGCCCCCTGGCTCTAAAATTTGACTTGCCTGTTTTAAACTGTCGAGCTGTGCCTGAAACGATGGGAAATGATGTAATGAATGATTATACATCACCACCGCAAATTTTTTCCCCTTAAGTGCACCTAATAGATCACTGCCATCATATTCATAATAGTTATGAAGTTGTGCCATATAATGATTTTTTCTTTTTTTATCACTGCTATTTTCACCACCCCAGTCAATCTCAGTTTGAATATCAATTGCATTTCCTTCCATCTCTAAATGCTGGCTTACCAAATAAGTCATTGCACAATCACCAGCACCTATATCAAGAAGGGCTTTTCCTTTCAATTTTTCCTTCTGTTGAGGTGAACAATGAGAGGTGATGATACGAGTTATATTTGCAGATTTATAATGCTGATACTCTGTATCAGTCATTGAAAACTCCTTTTTATTCTGCATGCCAACTGAAAGATACCATTGATGAATTAATGCAGCAGCCTCAGGATCAGGAGTTACCGAAGGTAAGTCTTGCAGTGTTTTAATAAAATCCAATACCATTTGTTTGTCTATATCTGGAAATGTATATAAAAAAGCTTTTTCTGCTTGTTTTTGGCGAGCCTTGGATTTTAATAGTTTAATTATTTGATTAGGCTGAATAATTTGTTGTGGGGCTGAAACTGGAGTTTTTTTTGCAACTTCAATCTTTTGCATAAGATTAGAATTTTCCTGACTGGTCTCATCATTGCTGTTCGTAATTGCTGGCATATCACCTCTATAATCAATTCAAATTGTTGTTCATTATATGCCAATTATTATTATTTTCAACTCACATTGACTCTTTATTTCTCAATCAATGTGATTAGTCATTATTAATGATAAATGGTAGAGTTGCTGAAAAATGCTTTTGTAGTGTATTCTGGTTTTGCTTTTGGCTAGGACGCTAATTTATGAAAGAGCCTTATTTCCATTTCACTAGTTCACTAGGATTATTATTTGCTAGTTTTTTCGTATTTCTTATTCTTTTAGGAATTTGGAATGTATTCCAAAAAGAGCACACTATATTAAGAAACTTTCCTCTCATAGGTTATGTACGCTATGTCTCTGAATCATTGGGGGTCTATTTAAGACACTTTTTTTTTACTCGAGACCGGGAAGAGTTACCTTTTAATCGCACTGAACGTACATGGATTTATGAAGCAAGTAAAAATACCGACACAACTATAGGATTTGGAACTACTCGGGACAGAAAACCGAATACAATATATTTTGTTGACTCACCTTTTCCCGTGCTTAAACGATATGTAGTAAAAGCACACTCTGTGACAATTGGAATGCATTGCAAATATCCCTATACAACAAACTCATTAATCAATATTTCGGCAATGAGTCATGGATCCATTTCGCAAAATGCGATTCTTGCTTTATCGCATGGTGCAAAAAAAGCGGGGTGTTGGCTCAATACAGGGGAAGGCGGCTTATCCCCTTATCATTTAGCAGGTGGATGTGATTTGATTGCTCAGATTGGATCAGCAAAATATGGATACCACGATAAAGACGGTAACTTGTCTGATGAAAAATTAAAAGAAGCAGCGGCACATCCTCAAGTTAAAATGTTTGAAATTAAACTCAGTCAAGGATCCAAACCAGGAAGAGGTGGAATATTACCCGCTGTTAAGGTAACAAAGGAGATTGCTAAAATTCGGGGCATCAAACCTCACGAAGATTCTATTAGTCCAAATCGCTTTCCTGAAATTTCAAATTCATTTGAATTACTTAATCTAATTCATCATGTAAGAGAAGTAACTGGAAAACCTACGGGATTTAAAGTTGTTCTTGGTGATTATGAATGGCTGGACGAGTTATGTGAAGAAATCCTCAAACGAGGTGTGGAGTATGCACCGGATTTTATTACTCTTGATGGTGCTGAGGGGGGAACAGGAGCCGCTCCTCTAACGCTTGCGGATTATATGGGCCTATCTCTAACAGAAAGTCTCCCTGTCCTTGTCGATAAACTAGTAGAATATGATTTGCGTGATCGAATCAAAATCATTGCCTCCGGCAAATTAATTACCCCCGGAATGGTAGCCTGGGCACTTTGTGTTGGAGCGGATTTTGTCAATTCAGCGCGTGGATTTATGTTTGCGCTTGGCTGTGTACAAGCGCTGAGATGTCATAAGAATACATGTCCGACTGGAATTACAACTCACAACAAATGGCTAACCCGAGGCTTAAATCCTAAAAACAAGGCCGTTCGCGTTTATCATTATGTCAAAAACCTCACCAATGAAGTAGGTATCATCTGTCATTCCTGTGGTGTAGAAGAGCCACGAGAATTAAGACGACATCATGCCCGAATTGTGTCAGAGCATGGTACATCTGTTTCCCTGGCAGATATTTATCCTCCAAAGGAAAAAGGTTCAAAAATTAGCAAAAAGCAAAAGTCATAAAAATACCCAAGTACAATAAAAAGAATCACTCAGGTATGCTCTATCATTAAAAACTAGGAAATATCTTTCTGTGCTCTCTCCACAGCCAGATAAACGCTGAAAATAGTAATTACGGCCATAATGATAAGATACACAGATACAGGCCAAGTACTCCCATGCGCCCACTCTACTAATCCAGTAGCAAGTAATGGAGCTAATCCCCCAGACAATGCTGCTGATAAATGATAAGCAATTGCCGTTCCGCTATAACGAATACGTGTTTTAAATAATTCGGAATAAAATGCTCCCTGGGCACCATGCATCATTGCATGAGGAATGCACATCCCAAACACTATAGCAAAAAAAACTTGCACTGGATTTTTTGTTTGTAACAACCAAAAAAATGGAAATGCAAAGAAAGCCATCAATAAAGCACCGGAAATATAAACGGGGCGACGTCCTATCCGATCAGAGATCATACCAAAAAAGGGAATTGAAAACGTTTCCAAAACAGCACCAATCATCACAGCATAGAGAAGAAGTGATTTTGGTAAATTCAGAACAAGTGTTCCATAACTTAATATAAAAACAGTTAAAACATAAAATGAAGCGCTTTCAATGAAACGAGCCCCTATCGCCAAAATAAAGTTTCTAAAATGAGAACGCAACATTTCCAAAGCAGGAACTATGGGCGGTCGTTTATTCTTTGTTGCGTCCACAAAAATCTTACTCTCCATAATCTGCAATCGAATATAAAGACCGACCATAATTACAATGAAACTCAGTAAAAAAGGAACACGCCAACCCCAAGATAAAAATTGCTCATTTGGAAGTGCGGAAAATAAAAGAAATATTGCGATGGAAATGACCAACCCCAAAGGAGCTCCTGCATTTGGCCAGCTTGAATAAAATCCTCTTTCTTTTTCCCGGCTAACTTCAGCAGACATCACTACCGCACCAGCCCATTCTCCTCCAACTGCTATACCTTGCGTACATCGCAAAATCACTAATAAAAGCGGCGCAAATATCCCTATTGTCTGGTAAGTCGGAAGTAACCCGATTAAAAAAGTAGATATCCCCATCATACATAGTGTAATAACAAGCATACTTTTTCTACTTAATTTATCACCATAGTGACCAAAAATAATTCCCCCTAAGGGCCTGGCAAAGAAACCAACGGCATAGGTTGCATACGCAGCCATAATTCCAGCTACAGGGCTAATTTTAGGGAAAAAAAGTTTATTGAAAAATAAAGCTGAGGCGGTACCAAAAAGATAAAAGTCATACCACTCAATTGTAGTTCCAACCATACTTGCAAGAGAGACTTTTCTTGATGCTTTAGATTTGGGATCTTGTCGTATTACTGCCATAATTCTCAATAGTAACAATAGGATATTACACTTTATCCTATATGAATTATTTTCAGAATGCGAGGATTAATTCGAGCACCCTGGAGTATGTTTGCAGCCAAGTTTTTTATTTTTACACTGAAGCAAAAATCTTACAGTCATACAATTTATCCGGATCGTACTTATTACTTTCTTTCAATTTTTTTTGCTACACTACAATTGATCCGATTCACAGTCTTTTATTATCGGCAAATAGATAATCTGTTCGGTAAATAATTAAAAGTAGAATAAGGAAATTCGATATGAACTATTTAGAGATTATTCTAAAAACTCTAAATAAATTTGCACAAAATTTCATTGCACTCATTCCCAATATCATTATTGCCATTTTTTTTGCCTTTATTACTTATTTTCTCGCGAAAATAATTAGCCGTCTTGTGAGTTCGTTTTTGCCGAGAATAGCAATTCGTGCCAATTTAGTAACAATTTTTCATAAGCTAACCATTATCATAGTATGGTTTTTAGGAATATTAATTATTTCAGCCATCTTAATTCCCTCAGTAACAACTGCAAATATTTTGGCAACTTTGGGACTAACCTCTGTCGCAATCGGCTTTGCATTCAAAAATGTTTTTGAAAATTTTTTTACTGGTATTTTGATCTTACTCAGAGAACCTTTTAGCATTGGCGATTTTATTGAGGTCGAGTCACAACATGGGGATGCTAAAGGTTATGTTCATCGTATTTCTGTTCAAAATACTCATTTACGTAAAACGGACGGTTCCCGGGTATTCATCCCGAACTCTAAAATGTATGCCAGTATAGTACGGGTATTTACTGATGAATCACTCAGACGTGAAAAAATTGTTTGCAGTATTGATTTTGATACTGATATAGAAAAAGCGCGTTCAGTCATTAAAAATGCTATGGAACAGTGTAAAACAGTTTCTAAAGATAAGTACATTCAAGTCTATGTGGTTTCTTTTTCTTCTAATGGCGTTGACTTTGCAATATATTGGTGGACAAATCCCGAACCCAGCCAACAACGTCGCTCACTTGATGAAGTACTTACAGCAATTAAAAATGCGCTTGATAAGGAAAAAATCCCGATGACTTATTCCACTCCAGTGAGCTTTCTTGAACCTTTGATAGTTCATAATAAAGAAAAAAGTAAAAACCAAAATAAAGAAAATAATAAAAAGTATAATAATAATTCTGAATCTTAGATAAACACTTAAAGTGCTTTTCCCAGAGCAAATCAGTACTGTACTGAATCAATTAAAAAGAATAAAATCTTCTTGTCTTATTATTTTACTGTTCTGCACATTCGGATGTTTCAAAAATGAGCCAGTTTTTAGATTTCTCTCTTCTTAAAAAAAATCGAGACTTCAGATTACTTTATTTAGGTCAATTTATTTCATTTATAGGTACAATGATCAGCAGTGTCGCACTACCCTATCAAATTTATCAAATTACTCAGTCAACTTTTTTGGTCGGTTTACTCAGTTTGGTTCAATTATTGCCACTATTAATCACTGCGCTGATTGGTGGTGTATTTGCTGATCGATACAATCGTCGCAGATTATTAATTATCAGCGAATTACTTCTTGCTATAGGATGTTTGATACTGGCTCTTAACTCATATCAGACATCCCCCTCACTAAGCCTTATTTTTATCATTTCAGCTTCTATGTCTGCAATTAACGGCTTACATCGTCCTGCTTTTGATAGTGTTATGCAACAAATTGTTAACCCGAGAGATTACAAAAAAATGGGGGCGCTTGCTACATTTAAATTCAGTTTTTGTATGATTATTGCACCAGCCCTTTCCGGACTTATTATTGCTCAATACGGCATAGTGATTACTTACTTAGTTGATTTAATTACATTTTTTATGTCATTAATCGCTTTAGTCAGAATTCATACTATTCCCAAGCCCGTCACCCAGAAGCATCCTTCCATTTTATCATCCCTAAAACAAGGGGTTTCTTTTGCATTTAATAGGCAGGAATTAATAGGAAGCTATACTGTAGATTTTATTGCCATGGTTTTTGCATGGCCTAATTCATTACTTCCTGCTATTGCCCAATCTTTTGGTGGTGCAAAAACCTTAGGTTTGCTCTATTCTGCACCTGCTGCAGGAGCACTGATTATTTCATTTTTCAGTGGTTGGACTGCAAAAATAAACTATGATGGCAAAGCCATTGCCATTGCCTCTGCATTGTGGGGTGCAGCCATCATTGGGTTTGGCTTATCAAATTCACTTTGGTATGTCCTGTTTTTCTTGGCACTTGCTGGTGCTTTTGATGCGATAAGCGGAATATTTCGTACTACTTTGTGGAATAATACCATTCCAACAGAATATCGCGGAAGGTTGGCCGGTATTGAAATGATCGGTTATTTGAGTGGGCCTAAATTAGGTGATACACGCGCTGGATTTATTGCCACCAGTTTTAGCATTCCGACTGCCCTGATCTCAGGTGGTGTATTATGCATTATAGGAGTAACTTTTTGCTGTTTGGCCTTACCAAAATTTTGGCATTACCGCTCACACCCAGCAGAAAACGTACCAGACGCGCAATAACTTCATACAAACTCCCAAGCAGAAGAATATAAAAGGAAAAATAAGCTTTATACTTAAAAAATAGTTATACTTGTTATTAAGGATATTAAAAATTCTTTTAATCAAATAAGGACATTCATGAAACAAGCAATATTATTGTTATTACTTTTGACCTCTTTGTTGGCAGGATGTCATACGCCAAATCCCGGGCAAGCTTCTAAAATAGATAACGCAGGTTACGGTGGAGTTGGTGGCGCTGGTGGAAGCGGTAGCTCTGGGGGACCTGGTAGCTCTGGAGGGCTTGGTGGAGTTGGCGGTGGTCGTTAAGTGGGTACTTTTCAGGATGATACTCAAGATAGCTCGCAATTTTTCACTTAAGTTATCTTGAAAATTCACACGCTTAGAAATTAATAAAAAAGTTTACCGATATAATATTGGCTAAAAAGTCAGGAACGCCAAAACGTCGAATGTATTGATTCATATAGCCAATTTCAGTAGTGGCTATGGGGTTTATTTTATAACCCAAACCGATGAAAAATCGGTTTTGATCAAAACCCCGACTGTTTGTACCCACAAAATTATTCTTATGAAGAAACAGTTCATCGCTCGTAACAAAACTAAATTTAGCATATTGTTTAAGTGGCATCGAAATTTTAATAAGCTCTCTAAATCGATAAGCCGTTTTAGGATTATTTTCTAGAAATCGCTGTTCTGTGCGTGTTCGGCTGGTAAATGTCAAATATTGATTGGTTTTAGTCCATAAAAGTTGTTGCCAAATTCGATCTTCTTCAAATGGGTTAGAGGCATTAGGTTTTCCCGTATATATCCAGGCATATCCAACCCAGATACTCAAATTCTCTGTTAATGCGTAACCTAATCCTGGACGTACTAATATCTGTGAAAAGCGACTGCTATCATCCCCTAAACGCTCTTGCGTTTCTAACCAATATCGTACACGACTCAGTATTTTATCCCTACTATGAGTCTTGCCAGTCGCTGTTACATTAAACCAAGATTGAAAATCACGCTCAAGTGCACATTCTGCATTTTTCGGCCAACCCAAAACAAATATCCCTACTAAAAACCAGAATAATATACCTATCCTTTGCATTATTATTTTTCAAGTTAAAAAGAGACACATTTTAGTAGGTGTTGCTTAGATTGAAAAGTATTTTCCTGCATTTAAAAGGATGTGCGAGCTTAAAGCCCTCGGGATAATGATCCAATTAATGTCTCAAGAGCTCAAATTAGAATTTAAGTTGGATACTTAAGCCAAATAGGCATCACTTTATTGAGGTAGACCATAAACTTCCATAAGCCTACCTGAGATTCCACATTACCATAGACATCTGCCTTAGTTTCTGGATAGGCAATACCTAAACCAAAGAGTCCAGGTCCAATAATACCAACATAGGGATTATGACGTACATGCTCATAATCACCAATAATAATATTTTTACGTTGCTCAAAACCTACTGCATAAATTACTTGGTCGCATTCAGGCAAAAAACGTGCAATATTTGGTTCACTGACATTGTAACGTACGAGATTAGAAGGCAAAACTCCATCAATGTGTTCTCTGGCCCAAGCCGCACTCTGCCCCTTTAGACCAGTATTATCAAAAAGAATCCAATCATCCATCTCAATAGCGTAACAACAAGGCGAGCGATAAAAATTAATGACTTTTTTAACATCCAATTCTACAAGATACTTTAAAATAATGATTGCAGAATGAGAGGAACCAAATACTCCATAAGTTTCATCACGTTGAACAACAGCAGACAATTTTTCCTTATCAATTGCTGTATCAAAAGGAATCACATTAACGCCAGGATAATTTAATGTTGATGGCAATGCGCCTGTAGCCAATATTACATTTTTAGCGTGGTAGGTTTGTGAATCCGAACTTAAAGACCATAGGCGCTTAGATAAAAACATATTATGAATGGTTGTTTTTACCGCGTGGACTTTTTGTAAAAAATTTTCTGTAATCCATTGCAAGGGCTCTGCCATGTAACTCAAAGTACATGTTTCATCCAGTGGTAGATGATTTAATTGAAAATCAATTGGGGCCTCTTGGTAATGAAAAGAATGGACTGCTGATAAAAAATCTTTAAAGTATTTAACCTTAGTATTACTTGAAACATTACGCCAATAAAGACCAAAATCTCCAACCTTAAAATGAGGATCAAACCATAAAATATCCTCTGGTAAAATACCATTATCCAATAATTTGCCCACGGCTGCGATCCCTGATGGACCGGCCCCGACCACTGCCCATTGATATATTTTTTTATGCATAAACTTATTCTTGATCACAAGTATTTACCAGAACACAAGTACCTGAACTACAATCATCTATTGTTTGGCATGAAGGATCATAATAACCTTCATTAGGTACCCCAAGAACCACATTAGTATCATCATTTAAATTATCATCATACCAAATACCATCATTCCAGGTATTTACATTGACACTCCCTCCATACCATTCGTTGTTGTAGTAATAATTACCATGGTAATTGTTATAATACCCGTTATTGTATCCATTACTATGGTATCCAGTATTTGGAAGCGCACCATGATAGCCTCCCCCATACCCCTCAAAAGCAAAGGTTGAAGTACTTGGCAGGAAACATAAGGTAGATAGTAAAACACGTGCGCAGAGTTTCATTTTCTTTCCTTAGAGTTTAAAAGGCCAGTTTTTTAATAAAGTATAGTACTCGAAATGAAAGTAAGCGCAACAAAATTTCATGATAAATAAATAGAAATTTTGAACTCTTATGGTACACTCAAGTGATTATTTGTTCTGAGATGGAGGTTCTATGATTTATCTATCAATTCCTGTTGGTATGGTTTTTAGAAAAGTGACTACCGAAGCAAAGATAAGGGATTGTTTTGTGGATCCCAAAGGAGGGACCGTCATAGAACTGCAAGATTTGGTTAAAGAAGCTTTACGTAACAATACAGGCCGCAAAAACCGTATTGAGATAGAAAAGGGATTTACTATATATTTGAACACACCACCAAATACCGATGAATCTTTTTTAACCTATGTTCCCAATCACAATGGAAAATATCCAACTGCTGTAGAACCTAAAATTATAAGTGGAAAAAGGGTTCAGAAATATGATCCCAAATCCCACACAAGATACGGTTCTTTTTGGCATCAGCATATGTTTTTAACCGTTGAACAAGAAGTGGAAATTGAAGATAAGATGTTGGAACAAAGAGAAAATCGCAGACATAGTGGCAATAGCCCTAATGCAACCTAATTTTTATTTTAGATAAAAAAATAGAATGGATGCAGCAATGGTGCATCCAGGCTTACTCAAACAATGAATCAAAACCTAGCTAAAACCGTGATTCGGTGACATGCATAATCAATTATGCTAATATGCTTTTCGTTCCAAAATAGCTTTTATTTAACCTACACTATATATATTGGAACAAAATATATTGGACAATCAAATAACACTTTTTGGATTCATATGGCAGTTACTATAAAGACCTCTGACGAAATTGAGAAAATGCGTATTGCTGGCAGACTTGCTGCCGAAGTTCTTGAGATGATTGGTCCTCATGTACAAGAAGGCATCACCACTGACGAATTGAATACTATTTGTCATGATTACATTGTGAATACACAAAAAGCAATTCCCGCCCCTTTAAACTATAATGGCTTCCCAAAGTCTATTTGTACCTCAGTAAACCATGTGGTTTGTCATGGAATTCCGGGAAAAAAGATTTTAAAAGATGGAGACATAATTAATATTGATGTCACCGTCATTAAAGACGACTATCATGGGGATACCAGTAAAATGTTCATTATTGGTACACCATCAGTCAAAGCAAAACATGTGATTCAAGTAGCTCATGAATGTTTGTTTATTGGAATTGACATGGTAAAACCCGGAGTCCAGTTAGGTGATATAGGTTATGCCATACAACAACATGCAGAAAAAAATCGCTGCTCGGTTGTCCGTGATTATTGTGGCCACGGTATAGGTCGCGTTTTCCATGAAGATCCTCAAGTATTACATTACGGAGTACCTGGAACAGGAATGAAATTGGAACCAGGTATGACTTTCACTATAGAACCCATGATCAATGTTGGAAAACACCATACCCGCTTATTGCCTGATCAATGGACTGTAGTCACTAAAGATCATAGTCTTTCAGCCCAATGGGAACATACCTTATTGGTTACCGATGATGGTGTAGAAATTTTGACTCTGCGCGATGAAGAACGAAAGTAAACAGACAACGGGCCATCTCTTTTCCCAAGAGCAGGATGCAGAAAAAAAAGGGATGACACTTGAACTGCAACATCTTAAAAATACCCTAAAACAATTTAAAGAAAAACTTCGCGAAGAATTCGATTATAAAACCAATATTACCACCATCATTCGTAAATTAGTTACCTTCATTGATGATTTGGTTATTCGTTTATTTATCAAGAATCAACTGGATCATGATGACTTTTGTCTTCTTGCTCTTGGCAGTTATGGACGCAGGGAACTGCAACTCTATTCTGATGTTGATATATTATTGCTGCATACTGATAAAGTCTCTAAATCACAATTGCATCGTGCACAAAAATTTATTCAGGATTGCTGGGATGTAGGTTTGGATCTCAGCCATCAAATTACTAGTGTTTCTTCTTGTGCCGAACTTGCAAGTCAAGATGTTACGGTAATTTCCAGCCTCATGGATATGTTTTTATTATGTGGCCGCGGTGCATTAATGGAAGAATTAATTTATCAAATCCATCCCTTACACATGTGGACCAGCCAAGATTACTTTTTAGCAAAACTCCAAGAACAAAAAAAACGTGATGCCAAGTACGGTGAAACAGCTTATAACTTGGAACCCAATGTTAAATATGGTCCTGGCGGCCTACGTGATTTGCAGATCCTGCTCAGTATTGGCAAACGCCATTTTAACATTAAAAAATTGGCTGATGGTATAAACTATGGATTCATTACTGACAAAGAATATGAAAAACTTACTTATTGTCAGCATTTTCTCTGGCGTGTGCGTTTTGCTTTACATGTATTAGCTGAAAGAGCAGAAGAACGCTTATCTTTTGATTACCAAATCAAACTAGCCCAGTTTTTTGGCTATAAAGATAAACCTCATTCATTAGCCATAGAACAATTCATGAAAGATTACTTTAAAGTAATTAAACGTAACAGAGAGCTCAACGAAATGTTATTGCAAGGGTTTGATGAAACCATCGCCCACTCTCCAAAGCAAAAACTGTTTCATCTGGATAATGAATTTCAGCTATCCAACAATTACATTGAAGTAAGAAATACTCGTGTCTTCATTCACCATCCACAGGCACTATTAAAATTATTTCTTTGGATAGCAAAACGACCTGATATCGAAGGCGTTCGCGCAAATACTATCCGCTTAATTAGGGAATCACTCTATCTGATGAATAAACGTTTTAAAGCATCTTCAGAAACAACAGAATTGTTTATGAGTATTCTTAAAACAGCGGATGGACCTTACAAGGCGTTGCATCGAATGAGCCGATACGGTGTTCTAGCGCATTACCTTGAATGTTTTGCAATGGTAACCGGACAAATGCAGTATGATTTATTTCATGTTTATACAGTAGATCAACATACTTTATTCGTAATTCGTAATTTATCCCGTTTCAAAGAAAAAAACTATGCAGAGCAATTTCCCCTCTGTGTACAAATAATGCAAACTTTAAAAAAACCTGAGTTGCTTTACTTAAGTGCATTATTTCATGATATTGCCAAAGGACGAGGTGGTGATCATTCAGAGTTAGGTGCGATTGAAGCGTCGCATTTTGCACAAAATCATAATCTTGAAAAAGAAGACGGTGATTTACTTGTTTGGCTTGTGCGCAATCATCTTATCATGTCACAAACAGCACAAAGACAAGATATTTATGACCCCAATACTATAAAAAATTTTTGCCAGCTTTTACCACAGCCCTATTACCTCGATTATCTGTATTTGTTAACCGTTGCTGATATTTGCGGTACTAATCCTAACTTATGGAACTCCTGGAAAGACTCTCTACTTAAAGAGTTATATCGTGCTGCCAAACATATGTTGCATAAAGAGCAAGAATTAATAGATGAAACTGCACTCATCAAAGCACGCAAACAATATGCATTATCCATATTGGTTATGGAAGGTGTAGCAGAAAAAGCAGTAGAAGATTTATGGAAGCAATTCAAAGAAAGATATTTTTTGCATGAGTCCCCTGAAATCATAGCACGCCATACCAAAGCGATACTTGCCTGCACTAAATTTCCCCTGGTAATAATTATGCCTCACCACAGCCAGGGCGGAACTGAGGTTTTTATTTACATGCCTCACCGAGATGATCGATTTGCTATTGCAACAACTGTTTTAAGTAATCACAATGTCACCATTCAGGAAGCAATGATTCTTACCTGTAATAATCAATATGATTTAGATACCTATATTATTTTAGATGAACAAAATCAGGCGTTTTTTGATAAACAGCGTTCACATGACATTCAACAGGCCCTATGTACTCACTTGGCAAAAACCGAACAATTACCAGTTGTAGCACGAAAAAGACTTTCGCGTGCTTTAGCACATTTTAATGTAAAAACTCAAATCCATTATAATGACGACTTAACTTATCATCAAACCCGTTTATTTCTAGTCACTGGTGATAGACCCGGGTTACTGGCAACAATAGGTAGAGTCTTTTCAGCATTAAATATTCACTTACATAACGCAAAAATTGTGACTGCCGGGGAGCGCGCAGAGGATACATTTTACATTACAAATCAACAAAATCAGTCATTAACGAATGAAGAAAAGGAAATTTTAAAACAAAGGTTAATCCACGAATTGCAAGCCACTTCAAAATGAACAATGATTATCAGGTAATAGCTCAGGTCTCCCATGTGAATGTTTACTCGACCGGTTGGATTTGAGCGCAGGTTGTGAGAAAATTTTTCTAAGCAAGCGCAGCATACATCAGTATGTGAGCATTGATTAGGGAAATTTTTTCGCAAGATGTACCAAATACGGCCGTTCCCTGATTGAGGGCTACTCACTTACATTATCGACACATTTGGAAAAAATCAGTAAGTAAAAGGGAACATTCCGCTTGCATTATTCCTTCATCAATTTGAACTTTATGATTCAAGGGATAACCTTGCAATAAGTTATAGACAGATCCTGCAGCACCTGCTTTAAAATCTCTAGTTGCAAAAACCACTCTTCTAATTCGCGCATGCACAATAAGTCCAGCACACATAGCGCATGGTTCAAGAGTCACGTAGAGTGTTGTATCTAATAACCGATGATTTTTTACTTGTTGTGATGCCTGTCTAATTGCACGAACTTCTGCATGTTCTGACGGATCATGACTGTTTTGGATAAAATTTCGTCCCAAACCTAATAACTGATTGTCTTTGCTCACCAATACGGCACCAACAGGAACCTCCTCTTCCTCTTGGGCGAGAAGAGCCTGTTCGTATGCTTTTTGCATCCAATAGTAATCATTCATTATTAATTATAAAAAATAAATTTAAAACTTTGTTCTGGGTGAGCTGAGGCAAAATTTGCAAGCACAAATTGCCTGGGTTACGGCTGCGCCATAACCCAGTACAATTTAATTATTCCCATTCAATCGTAGCGGGTGGTTTACCTGAAATATCGTAAGTTACACGAGATACGCCCTCTACTTCATTAATAATCCGATTGGATATATGACCTAGAAAATCCCACGGCAATTGCGACCAATGCGCTGTCATAAAATCAATCGTCTCAACAGCACGAAGACAAATCACATAATCGTATTTACGTCCATCCCCCATCACCCCAACACTTTTAACGGGTAAAAATACAGCAAAAGCTTGACTGACTTTATGATATAGATCAGCTTTTTTTAATTCTTCAATAAAAATAGCATCAGCTCGACGTAAAATATCGGCATATTCTTTTTTAACTTCCGCTAAAATTCGCACGCCCAAACCTGGACCAGGAAATGGATGACGGTATACCATATCATGAGGCAAACCTAACTCAAGTCCTATTTTACGCACCTCGTCCTTAAATAATTCACGAATAGGTTCTAATAATCTCAAATTTAATGTTTCTGGCAACCCCCCCACATTATGATGGGATTTAATTACGACTGAAGCACCATTTGTACTTGTTGCTGCCGACTCAATAACATCAGGATAAATTGTTCCTTGTGCCAACCATGAAACCCCAGGAATTTTTAATGCTTCTTCATCAAATACTTCAATAAAAGTACGTCCAATAATTTTTCTCTTTTCTTCAGGGCAGGTAATACCTTTCAGCGCATACAAAAATCGCTCTTCTGCTTGAACTGCAATAATTTCAATACCCATATGCTTGCCAAACATTTCCATAACTTCTGTTGCTTCATTCAAACGCAACAAGCCAGTATCTACAAAAACACAAACCAACTGTTTGCCAATCGCTTTATGTAATAAAGCAGCAACAACAGAAGAATCCACACCTCCAGACAAGCCGAGTAAAACTTTCTCGGTTCCTACCTGAGCTCTGATTTTATTAATTGCTTCATCAATAATGAGTTCAGATGTCCAATTAGTCGACGCGTGACAGATATCGACAACGAAACGATATAAAATGCGCATCCCTTGTAATGTATGTGTCACCTCTGGATGAAATTGTACCCCATACATATGACGACTTTCATCAGCCATTCCTGCAATCGGCGCGTTACGTGTCTCACAAATTACCTTAAAACCGAGAGGTAATTTCGTCACTTTATCCCCATGGCTCATCCAAACATCTAATAAAGCGTTTCCATCAGAACTGAGCCGATCCTCAATTTGAGAAAACAGTTTGCTGTGACCATGCAATTTCAATTCAGCATAACCAAACTCTCTGATTGAAGAGGATTGCACTTCCCCCCCTAATTGCACAGCCATGGTTTGCATCCCATAACAAATCCCCAAAATAGGAAGACCTGTAGTAAATAACCATTGAGGCGCACGAGGATTCTCATTATGAGTAACAGTCGCCGGACCTCCAGACAAAATGATGCCACAAGGATTTAAAGCAGCAAATTGTTCTTGGGTTATGTTAAAAGGATGGATTTCGCAATAAACACCTAATTCACGCACACGTCGTGCAATCAGTTGTGTGTATTGAGAACCAAAATCAAGAATCAGCAAAGGATGTTGTTTTAAATCACTCATTATTAATTATCCACCTGATAGTTTGGTGCTTGTTTTGTAATACTTACATCGTGAACATGTGACTCCCTCATTCCTGCATTAGTCACTTGTACGAATTCAGTCTTAGTATGTAATTGTTCGATATTTTCACATCCTGTATATCCCATACATGAACGCAAACCACCTAACAATTGATGAATAATTGTTTGCGCCAATCCTTTATAAGGAACACGTCCTTCAATTCCTTCTGGAACTAATTTTTCAGAACCTAATGATGCATCCTGGAAATAACGGTCACTAGAACCTTGTGATGAAGCCATAGCTCCAATTGATCCCATTCCTCGATAACTCTTATAAGTTCTTCCTTGGTATAATTCAATTTCTCCTGGAGACTCTTCCGTACCTGCAAACATGCTTCCAAGCATTACAGTATCTGCACCTGCAGCAAGTGCTTTACACACATCACCAGAAAAACGTATACCACCATCAGCAATTATTGGAATTTTTCCTTTAAGTTCTTGTGCCACATTCGCAATTGCAGTAATTTGAGGAACACCAACGCCGGTTACAATCCGCGTAGTACAAATAGAACCAGGGCCTATACCTACTTTTACTGCATCTGCACCCGCTGCATATAAATCTCGAGCTGCGGCAGCTGTGGCTATATTTCCTCCAATCACCTCTATATTCGGATGGTATTTCTTAATCCATTTTACACGATCAAGTACACCTTGTGAGTGTCCATGTGCCGTATCAACAACAAGTACATCAACACCTGCTTCAATTAATGCTTCAATACGTTCATCAGTACCCTCGCCTACACCAACAGCAGCGCCAACTCGCAACTGTTCTGCAGCATCTTTACATGCATAAGGGTTTTCTTTGGCTTTTTGTATGTCTTTAACCGTGATCAAGCCGCGTAATTGAAAAGAATCATTAACCACAAGCAATTTTTCTATACGATGCTTATGCAATAAGCTGCGCACTTCTTCACGACTTGCTCCTTCTCTAACAGTGACCAATTTTGTCTTGGGAGTCATTACTTGCTCGACACTCAAAGATAAGTTGGTTTCAAAACGAATATCTCGGCTAGTTACAATACCGACTAAATTTTCACCATCAACTACAGGAACTCCCGAGAAATTATATTTGGACATTACGTCGAGCAATTCTTTCACTGTGATATTAGGAGTCACTGTAATCGGGTCTTTCACCATACCACTTTCAAACTTTTTCACTTTTCGGACTTCATCAGCTTGCGCCATAATTGTCATATTCTTATGAATAATACCAATACCACCCTCTTGCGCTAAAGCTATAGCTAAGCGAGCCTCTGTCACAGTATCCATCGCTGCTGATACAAGAGGAATATTCAGGCTAATGGCACGAGTTAATTTTGTTTTTAAAGACACATCTTTAGGTAGTATTAAAGAGTGTGCAGGAACAAGAAGAACATCGTCAAAAGTTAGTGATTGCTGCACAATAGAAAGAGCCATTTTATTCTCGTTACAGGAGTTAAATTAACCGAATAGTTTACTATAAATTGTGGACAAATTAAACAGATAATTTACAGAAAACAAAAAATGTTCTTTGTAATTATAGGACTTACTGATCTTATTTCTACCAAACCTCCTCATGCATTCATTGTCATTAGGATACTTTTAATATAATTTAATCTAAATATTTGAAGAATTTACGGTATTTGTAAGGCGTAAAAAGTAAAAAAACTTTCTTTGGGTTTCCCCTTTATTTTGGAAAATGTTTTTCCACAGAACACTATTGCACTACTTGAATTATTTATCAATTAACGTGTACACTGTTGGTTAAATATTGTGTTGAATCAAAAATAATAGGAAGGGTTCAGCGTTGGCTAAAATAATTGTAATTACATCAGGTAAAGGCGGAGTAGGAAAAACCACTTCTTCTGCAGCTATTTCTTCAGGCCTCGCCCTACTAGGGCACAAGACTGTCGTTATTGACTTCGATATCGGTTTAAGAAACCTCGATATTATCATGGGCTGTGAGCGTCGAGTTGTTTATGACTTTATTAATGTTATTAATAAAGAGGCAAGCCTAAATCAGGCTTTAATTAAAGACAAGCGCGTTGCAAACCTCTCAATACTTCCTGCATCACAAACCCGAGATAAAGATGCATTAACTCTTGAAGGGGTTGAACGAGTCCTTAATGATCTCGCAAAAGATTTTGATTTTATTATTTGTGATTCGCCTGCCGGAATTGAAGCTGGTGCATTAATGGCTATGTATTTTGCTGATCATGCAATCGTTGTGACTAATCCAGAAGTTTCTTCTGTGCGTGACTCTGATCGTATACTGGGTATACTTGCCAGCAAGACTAAAAGAGCCATTGAAAATCAACCACCAATCCAAGAACATTTGTTATTAACACGTTATGATCCAGAACGTGTTGAGCGTGGTGACATGCTTTCTGTTACTGACGTAAAGGAAATATTAGCCATTCCGTTAATTGGCGTTATTCCAGAATCAAAATCGGTACTTAAAGCGTCAAACACAGGTACACCAGTAGTACTTGATGAAACAAGTGACGCCGGTATTGCTTATCAAGATGCAATTGCTCGTTTTCTCGGTGAAGAAAGACCTATGCGCTTCATAAATAATGATCGTAAAGGATTATTGCGTCGCTTATTCAGCAAAAACAAGGAGGAAGTGACGGTATGAGTATTTTTAATTACCTGCGCAGAAGGAGTGCTACAGCATCCGTTGCTAAAGAGCGTTTACAGATCATAATTTCTCATGAGCGCTCCCAACGTAATACACCTGACTACCTACCCAAGCTTCAGGAAGAAATTCTTACTGTTATTGCTAAATACGTACATGTCACACGTGATCAGGTCAGTGTGAATCTTGAGCGTATGGGAGACAACTCGGTGCTCGAATTAAACATCACTATGCCAGACGATGTTAAAGAAAACGCCTAGAGACTTTCTGAGCAAGATTATATTGAATGGTTGTGCTTCTGAGAAGGAAAGCCCAGCGACCATAGTGAAATGGAGCAAAACCCCAAAGGTTGATTATCCACCCAAGTCCATCCCCAAAAACTTAACCATATCCATTGGCCATCTTGGTACGGCGCCCAATCTGAAGCTCCATTATTCGGATACCAAACCGGACCATATTGTTCATCTTCAATCCAAGCTCCATATCCTTTTTTATTGTACTGCATCCACGCCACGTTTTAAGTTTAAATTCCAGTAAAATCAATAAATAAAAGATGAGCTACAGGTTATTAATGCTCTATGTTCATCAGAGTTAAATTAAATAATAGGTGGCAGAGGAGAGTAAAGAAAAACCCGGGACCAATATATTAGACACCCGGGTTACGATTCAGCAAATATACTTATAGCTGCATTGCACCAGGAGTCAAAATCAAATCATTTCTGATTCTATATCATCTTTATTAACAACAACTTTTTTACCCCTGGCAGATTTTATTGATGCGGGTCGACGCAAATCCTCATCATTGAAATCATCTACCTTTATCACATCTTGCCGTGCTAGCTCTGCTTCTTTTAATTGCTTGGCTTCTTTCTCGGTTAACAAACCACAAGCCAAAGCTTCATTAATTTGTTCCAGCAGAGTAAGTGATTTTAAAACATCATCTTTTACTGCACGCATTATTTTTCTTTCCAACTCATCTACCGCACAAATTTTATGGAAAGCTTCCTCCAGACGACCTAAAGGACAATTGTCCCCAGCTTTGCTATAAACCAAACGAGTGAGGCGCATACGAGCTTCGCCAGGTTCAATGAGAATTCTGGCTAACTTATGGCCCAGCTGGTCATTTGGTTTATTTCTTCGATTACCTAAGGGTTTAATAATCAAGCGTAAAACAACTCGTGCCCAACCTGCTGGGAAATTGACAATAACGCCATGCATTGCCGTCTCACATTCATACAACAGTTGTTGACAGCTCCAATCAACCAGAGGTAAATCAGCTTTGGGCTCACCATCTTCATGATAACGTTTTAAGACTGCTGAAATCAAATACAATGAACTCAGCATATCCCCAAGACGTGAGGATAATTTCTCTTTACGTTTTAAGTCCCCTCCTAAAATACTCATTGAGAAATCAGCAAGAAATGCTAAATTAGCGCTGTATTTATGCAAAAGTTGATAATAACGTTTTACACTGCTCACAGGTGCTTTAGATAAGTGTGCATCAGTCCAAGCAAAAATAACCGACTTCGTAAAGTTGGCAATAATAAATCCGGCATGGGAAAAAAATGCCTTATCAAATTCAACCAGATTATTGTTGCGGATACTTTCAAGTTCCTTAAATACATAGGGATGGCATCGAATCGCTCCCTGGCCAAAAATAATTAAACTTCGAGTGAGTATGTTCGCTCCTTCCACAGTAATTGCGATAGGAGATCCTTGATAACCTCTACCCATATAATTATTAGGACCAAGACATATACCTTTTCCACCATGAATATCCATGGCATCAAGTGATACCTGTCTTGCACGTTCTGTGGTGTGGTATTTTAATATAGCACCGACCACAGAAGGTTTGGCTCCATGATCAATCGCAGCAGCGGCCATTGTTACAGCAGCGTCAATAATATAAGTATTTGACGCTAACCTGGCCAAAGGCTCTTCAATCCCCTCAAACTTTCCAATTGATTGATTAAATTGTTTACGAACGCGTGCATAAGCTCCAGAAGCCAAAGCTGCAGCCTGGGCACCTCCGTTAGCACTCGAAGGTAACGATATGGCCCTGCCAGCGCTTAAACACTCCATGAGCATGCGCCAACCACAACCTGCCATAGCTACACCACCGATTAGGTAGTCCATGGGAATAAAAACATCCTTCCCTTGAGTTGGGCCATTTAAAAACCCAGTATTCAATGGGAAATGACGACGACCTTTTGTAATCCCCGGGGTATTTGCTGGTATTAACGCACAACTAATACCCACATCCTCACCTTTACCTATTAAATTATCCGGGTCAAATAACCTGAACGCCAACCCGATTACTGTAGCTACTGGACATAAAGTAATGTAACGCTTATCCCAATTTAATCGGATACCTAATATCTTTTCGCCATTAATTTCTTGATGACATACTATGCCTTTGTCTGGGATTGATGCGGCATCAGAGCCTGCATTGGGGCCGGTTAAAGCAAAACAGGGGATTTCCCGTCCATCAGCCAAGCGTGGTAAGTAATAATTTTTTTGCTCTTCAGTTCCATATTTAAGCAACAACTCGCCTGGGCCTAGAGAATTAGGTACAGATATAGTTGTAGCAGCAGTGATTGAGCGACCATAGATTTTTACTAAGATTGACATTTGTGCGGTAGCAGAAAACTCAAGACCACCATAACGCTTTGGTATAATCATACCTAAAAATCGATTTTCCTTGATAAACTGCCAGATTTCTGGAGGTAAATCGGTTAGATTATGAGTTATATCCCAATCATCGATCATCCCGCACAAGGTATTTACAGGACCATCAAGAAAAGCTTGCTCTTCATCAGTCAAACGAACCGTAGGCGCATTTCTCAACACAGAAAAATCTGGGGCGCCACTAAATAAATCACCTTCCCAACTTACAGTGCCCGCTTCCAGAGCCTCTCTCTCAGTTGAGGACATGGCAGGCATGGCTTTACTTACTGCTTTAAAAAAATATTTGGATAATAATATTCGTCTTAAAGGTTTTATAGCACCAGCAATTAAAATAAGTTCCACTAAAACAAGTACCATTTTAGTCACTAATCCTGGAGAGCCATACATGAAAACAAGGGCACTAAATAGAGCAAAGCTAATAGCCCACACTGAAATTGCTGCCTGCCTGGTAAGCAATATCCCTGCAGCACCAATGATTATGAGCACTAAAATAGCGTGTAGCACATTATTCTCCTTAATTATTTGAGGCCTTTCGACCACTTGTACTATTTAAGTATAAACCAGACACAATTTTTATAATCTGCTTTGCCACAACTTCTGGGTGTTCCATAGGAAATAAATGGGTCCCTTTGGTTTTATAACTTGATACATTAAAATATTTTTTCATGTAGCGCACATCCATTTTACCAACCACAGTACTTTTGTCACCATAAATTAATGCTGTTGGAATGAATAACTTACCTTCATAGTTTGGGATAACGTGGGGAATAGTTCGATAAATTTGATATTCAATGTGCCTATCAAATCGCAGATGGTAACCGTCCTCTTTATACTCTAAACCGTAGGTAATATAATCGCTTAAGCAGGCATCAGTAAAGGTCTTAAATAACTCTCGCGTCTTTAAATAATCCATTAATTGATCATGATCTTTCCAATATGTGCGCCGACTTCGGGTCCTAAACGCCGGCGTAACCCGATCAATAATACCCAGGGCTTTTGCCAAACGAACCATGCTTGATTTAAAAGCACCAATTAAAGGTGAGTCCAACATAATTACCGCTTTAAATAATTCGGGTTGTTCGGCTGCTGCTAATAAGCTTAAAATACCACCTAAAGAATGCCCGACTGCGATAACAGGACGATCTGCTTGCTTTTTAACACTGGCAATGACTTCCGAAACCAGATTATGCCAGTTTTCACTAACCGGGAACAAAGGATCATGCCCAATCTTGTCAATATAGCAATAATCGAATTCTTTCTCGAGCTGATCCAGCATTTGTTTATAACATAAAGCAGGAAAACCATTTCCATGTGCAAAATGAATCAACTCTTTCATAAAGTCACCACGTGCATATGCTCCAATATAAAAGTTCTATTTATTAATTCTGTAAACAGTTTAATTCCAATGCAACGACAATGCCTTAACAAAATACAATTCTATAAAATGGCAACTCGCCTGCTTTCTGCGCGCAGAGAATAAAGTGCAAAACTGTAGTAGAAAATAAGCAATGCGAATAAAATGTAACCTGAACCCATAAAAATTGAATTGAGTGTGAGCATGGCAAGCAGCAGTAATAACATAGGGGTTCCAGCAACGGCTAAAAGCCGGCTTGATTGAGCAAAGGTGACATTAAAAGAAAAGAATATATTTGAAAAAACTTGTCCTAGAAAAGCTAAAACCAGGAAAAGAATTATAAAAATTGAAAATAACATGGCTACAACCATAGGATAAATCATTAGTTCCGAATAAAATGTCACATTTTTAATTGAATCTTCTTCTGCAATTTTTCTGCCATCAAACACCAGATTAGTTCCTTTATCAAAAGTTTGGACTAATGGAGTGCCTTTACTAGGCTTTGTTTCCGCCATATTAAAAAGTTTCAAACTGGGCACTTTAAGAGAAATTTTATTTTTGTTAATCAAAATCGAGAGGTAAGGATAGTTGGAAGGGAAATCATTGATTTTTCCTGTTGTGTCAATAATAATAACTACTTGCCCCTGATCATTCTTGATCAAATAAGGCATTGGTTTATCAAAGGAAACCTCCCCGTTTTGTATATAAAAAACAGGAATTTTTGACAAAGGCTCTGTTATTTGTTCTTTAAAAGCTTGATTCAAACTAAAGCTCATTCTTACAGCAAAGGGAATTGTAAATAAAGCGATTGTCAATAAAAGGTAGAGAATACCAAGTCCTCGCCAACGCTTCCCAACATCCACATAAAGAAGTCGTGAATAGAAAGACATATACAATGCTGACCAATATCTATAGACTGGGGTATCAATTGGTTTTAGTTGTTTGTTTTTTTCTTTGCTCACGTCATTCTCCAATCCGTTTTCCAGATTTACGATGAAAAAGATGTAATTTAATTTTAGGTAGCTTAACCCAGAGTTGTCCACTCGAAATGTGTTGATCTGCAGTAACGCGCAAATTAATCGGCTGCTTATTCTTGATACATGTCGCACGTATTAATTTGTCCGCACCCATATTATCTACAAACTCGACATAAATTGAGATGCTTTGTGGATCATTTTCAGAACAAAGTACAACATGTTCAGCTCGAATTGCTATAATCAGCTCGTCCTTATCTTCAAGGTTCTGTGCCAACGCTGGCATAGGATAATCAACTCCCAAATCTGTTTGTACCGTATTGCTGCTTTTATCGAAGACACCAGATACTATATTCAAAGGATAATGCCCTGTAAATCCTGCAACGAATAAGGTAGCAGGATTTTGATACAGTTCCTGGGGAGAGCCTATCTGCTCAACAACCCCTTGATTAAGTACCATAACACGTTCCGCCATAGTCATTGCTTCAGTTTGATCATGAGTTACATACACACTGGTAGTATTTAATTGTTGATGTAAACGACGAATTTCATGACGCATTTCCGTACGCAATTTTGCATCCAGATTGGATAAAGGTTCATCAAATAAAAAAACAGCTGGGGAGCGAACCATGGCTCTTCCCATTGCAACCCTTTGTTTTTGTCCTCCAGAAAGTGCCTGGGGTTTACGCTCTAAATAAGGAGTTAGATGCAATAATTGTGCTGCTTCATCTACTCGTTGCTTAATATCTGCCTTCTTAAAACGCCTCATTTTTAATCCATAAGCCATATTTTCAAATACAGTCATATGGGGATAAAGAGCATAATTTTGAAAAACCATAGCCATGTCCCTTTTTGCTGCAGGTATTTTATTGACACATTGATCATTAATCAAAATCGAGCCCGAACTTAAATCTTCCAAACCGGCAATTAAGCGTAATAATGTAGTTTTTCCACATCCAGATGGACCAACAATCACCATAAACTCGCCTTTTTTAATGCTAACGTTTACCTTATCCAGAATTGTTGTTGATCCGACCTTTTTTGAAACTTCAATGAGACTGACTGTTGCCATGCTTACTTTAACCCTTTTTCAAACCAGCGCTGCATTAACATGACTACCATACAAGGTGGAATCAAAGCAATCAATGCAACAGCCATAATGTAGTGCCATTGTGGCACTTGATCTGCCACGCCAGCTAAATAGCGAATCCCCATCACTACCGTAGCCATTTTTGTTTCTGTAGTAACCACTAATGGCCAAAGATACTGATTCCAACCGTACACGAACAAAATAACGAATAATGATGCAATTTGCGTTTTGGATAAGGGTAAAACAATATCAAAAAAGAAACGTACAGCCCCTGCCCCATCCAGTTTTGCTGCATCAACGAGTTCAAGAGGTATGGTTTTAAAAAACTGACGAAACAAAAAAGTTCCAGTTGCAGACACAAATAAGGGCAAAGTTAATCCAGTAAATGAATTTAATAATCCAAATGAAGCAACCACCTGAAAAGTAGGTACAATCCTGACTTCTATGGGCAACATCATAGTAATAAAAATCAATGCAAAACATAATTTTTTAAAAGGAAAATCAAAATATACCAGAGCAAAGGCTGAGCCTAAGGCAAAAACAATCTTTCCCAAAGCAATAGCCATAGCCATAAAAAAACTGTTTAACAACATCGAAGTAATAGGCTCCCCGCCTGTGACCGATAAGCCTTCTGTCATCACCGCTTTCAAATTCTTGAATAATAAAGTCCCTGGAACCATAGGAATATGAGATTGCATCATGACACTCCCTTCATTACTGGCAGCGACAAGAGCCAAATAAACAGGCAACAACATCAAAATCACAAAAAAGCATAAAAAACTATGCTGTAACATACGAGCGAAATATGATTTCATGCGTAATGGACCTTTTTTTCGAGGTATCTAAATTGCACTAAAGAAACAATAATTACAATAAACATCAACAGTACTGATTGTGCTGATGAACTTCCCAAATCCATACCCTCAAATCCATCTTGATATACTTTATAAATCAAATTAGTCGTGCTATTACCAGGCCCACCATGAGTCATCACTTGAATAATGCCAAAAGTATCAAAAAAACCATACATTAAATTGATAATGAGTAAGAAAAAAGTAGTTGGTGATAAAAGTGGAAAAATAATTTGCCAAAAACGCTGCCATCCAGATGCACCATCAATAATCGCCGCATCAATTAATGACGAAGGAACCGCTTTGAGCGCTGCGAGATAAAATAGAAAATTATAGCTGAATTGCTGCCAACTGGCAGTGAGAATAATTACTGAAAATGCCTGGTTTACATTATTTACATAATCAAAATTAATCCCGATTAATTGCAAAAAATGCGTCAGCCATCCTAAAGTGGGATGGCATAAAAAGCGCCATAGAATTGCTGCTACTGCAGGAGCTATGGCATAAGGCCAAATTAATAAAGATTTATAAACCCCTTGCGTCTTGCCTCTATTATTCACTAATATGGCCATAAGGAGTCCTAGACTCATTGTGGAAAAAGTCACACTAAAAGCAATAATAAAGGTTACCCCAATTGCCTTGCTATAGCTCGGGTCAAGAAAAAGATCCACAAAATTGGAAAGTCCTGCAAACTTTTTATGCAGACCAAAAGCATCTGTGTAAAAAAAGGATTGCAATAATGCATTACATGCAGGCCAAATAAAAAACATAAGGGTAACAATAAGTTGTGGAATTATAAAAAGCCAAGCAGAAAGACGTTGATGATTGAATTTAGCCATTGCCCAATATATAAGAGGGTCTGTACAAGCAATTATATAGGTATGTTTTTTTAAGTAAAGTGTCTGAGTAAAGTACTCAGAAGAATGCAGCATGAACTATTCGCGTGCTCTTCACTCACCCAATTCATTTTTTAAATTAACCCGAATAATGGGTTTAAGTTAAGGAAAACATTTTGCGCTACGTATACATAGAAAATCCAGGTCCACACAACCGTTTGGTCATCAAAAATGGTCCTAAGCCAAAGTACAGCAAGTCACAAATTTTAGTGGGTGTTAAAGCGACCGCACTTAATCGGGCAGATATCATGCAACGCTATGGTAAATATCCTCCCCCTCCTGGAGAATCTGATGTTCTGGGCCTAGAAATTGCCGGAGAAGTCGTCGAAGTCGGTGCACATGTAACGCAATTCAAACCCGGTGATAAAGTTTATGGGTTAGTCGGTAGTGGTGCTTATGCTGAATTTTGTCCTGTGGAGGAATCGCTAGCTCAGCATATTCCTGAAAATTGGAGTTATTCGCTTGCTGCAGCGCTTCCGGAGGCACTAACAACCGTTTATGCCACTTTATTCGATTTAGGCAAGCTCAAATCGGGACAAAAATTGCTTATTCATGGGGCAGGAAGCGGCATCGCCTCGTTGGCAATCCAAATGGCAAAATTGATCCATGCTCATGTAATCACCACAGCAGGAACAGATTTCAAAGTAGAAAAAGCAATTAAACTCGGTGCAGATCAAGTGTTTAATTACCATAAACAGGATTTTGAAGACTTAATTGAAGATCACAGCGTTGATTTAATCATTGATTTTATAGGTGGTGATTATTTTAATAAGCATTTGCATTTATTGAAACCTAAAAGCAAACTCATCCAGATCGCGTGCCTCAAAGGAAGTTCAGTGGAATGCAATCTTGCACTGATTATGCGCAAAAGATTGCAAATTATTGGCTTTGTACTTCGTTCTCAATCTCTTCAAGAAAAAAATAAATTATGGAAACAAGCTCATAAAGAATGGATAGAAAACCTGAGAACAAAAAAATTGACTCCTATTATTGACTCAGAATTTAAACTGGAACAAATTGAAGAAGCACATCAATACATGCAATCCGGCGCACATTTTGGCAAAATTGTTATTCATGTAGATTAACTCTGGATGTATTGTAGCCCAGGCTACAATACACGTTATTTAGTTAGGTGTAATTTTCTTAGTATGAAGAGAACGATTTAATAATTGCTCATAGATAGGTCCATTCGGAGTGAGCTGTAGCACAATAGTTGCAGTAATACATGCCATCATCACAGGGAATATTAAATAATAATTATGAGTCATTTCGACCACCAATACTGCGCCAGTTATTGGTGAACGCGTCGATGAGGCAAAAAGTGCGGCCATTCCTGCAACTGCAAACATTCCAGGTTGGGTTAAAAATTCAATATGTAATATTTCTAAAATATGGAATATCGCTAAACCAAGAAGTGTCCCTAAAGAAAGGATAGGAGCAAAAATTCCTCCCGGAACCGCTGTTCCATAGCATGCCATGGTTCCTATAAATCGTACTGCTAAAAGAAAAAGCAAAAGACCAAATCCTGGCGACAGGGTTAATGCCTGATGAATAATGTGCATACCGCCACCTACGGCTGCTGGATGATGCACTGCTAAATAGCCAATCAAAAATCCTACCGTCAGCACGTAACATGTTTTTTGTCTTGAAGTAAGTTTATCCAGGAGCGTTAGGGTACCTACCAATGAGAGATTAAATAAAAGCCCTACAAAGCCTACCACGATGCCAAATAGAGCAAATAACCATAAAGAATCAAGATGAGGGAATTCAAATACATTCATGGGGATCGTTGGCTGGGGACCAATGATTAAATCAAGAATGACTGTAGCTGTGATACAACAAATAACCACCATACTAAAACTGGTAAAAGAATAGTTGAACTGGTTACGCATTTCTTCCATGACAAAAATAACTCCGGCCAGAGGAGCATTAAATGCCACTGCTAAACCTGCAGCGGCTCCTGCAGCAATCAAACTATCCTTTCTACGTCGTGTCAGGTTAAACAGACCACCTAGCATTTCCCCTAAGCTACCGCCTATATGGATCGTGGGGCCTTCTCGTCCCAAAATCATTTTTGCAGAGAGTGCCAAAATACCAAAAAAGAATTTTACGGGTAATAAGCGACGCCAAGATATGCGTCTTAAATGAAGTAATGCACCTTCAATCTCCGGTACACCACTTCCTGATGCTTCAGGAGCAAACTGCTTTACAGCATAATAGGCCGCATAAACCATAGCCATAGAGACCAACCCCGAAATCAATCCAGATGGCCATCCATGAAGACTAAGTAAATGAAAAAAATTATCTAACAAGTTGCCCAACACATCGATTGATAATCGAAATGTTGAGCCAACAAGGCCAACTACAATACCCAAAACAAAAGATACAGCATAAAGCATTAATATCTTATTGCGCATTGCGTTAAATCATCTCCATCAAATTGTTGATAATTTTAAATCCAGCCTGATTCACTAAAGACAATATAGTTTCAGGATGAAATTGAACTGCGTGAATAGGTAATTGCTGGTGAGAAATAGCCATCACAATCCCGTCATCACTCATAGCAGTAACCTTCAACTCTTTTGGCATCGCATTTAAACGTGCATAGAGTGAATGATACCTCCCTGCTTTAAAACACTCTCCCAAGCCTGAGAATAATTTGGGATCATCTACGACTTTTATGATGGATGGCTTACCATGCATGGGATATTCTAGAACATCCAAAATGCCACCAAAATGCTCAACAATTCCCTGCAAGCCTAAACACACTCCGAATAAAGGAATGCGATGAGAAATAACAGCAGCAATTGTTTGAGAGAGATTAAAATCACTGGGTTTACCAGGTCCTGGAGATAAAACAACAAGATCGTACTTTTGATTTTGTAAATACTGTAACGCCTTATCAAACCGAATTGTACTCACTTCTGCTCCAGTTTGACGGAAATAATTTGCTAAAGTATGTACAAACGAATCCTGGTGATCGATAAGTAAGACGTGCTTACCCCTTCCAATCAAAGGCAAATGCGCTGTCTCTGCTTGAATGTTAGTCTCTCGCTTTTGCAGCATGTCTAAAAAAGCTGATGCTTTTAAGCGCGTCTCCTGCTCTTCAGCTTCAGGAACTGAATCATAAAGCAAGGTAGCACCCACACGAATTTCAGCAATTCCTTTTTCGATGCGCACAGTTCTTAAAACCAGACCTGTATTTAAATTTCCATCGAAACCAAACCATCCTACAGCACCAGCATACCATTTGCGCGGGGATTTTTCATGTTCTTCAATAAAATTAAGGGCCCAAATTTTAGGCGCGCCCGTCACAGTAACGACCCACATATGAGTTAAAAAAGCATCTACCGCATCAAAATTTTCCCTTAAAATGCCTTCAACATGATCCACGGTATGAATCAATCGCGAATACATTTCAATTTGTCTACGCCCAATGACTTTCACAGAGCCTGCTTCACAAATACGGGATTTATCATTTCTATCCACATCAGTGCACATGGTTAATTCAGATTCTTCTTTTTTTGAATCCAATAAGATCTGAATATTTTCTGCATCTTCAATTGCATCAGCACCCCGTTTAATCGTGCCGGAAATTGGGCAAGTTTCAACTCTTCGTCCCTGAACCCGCACATACATTTCTGGAGATGCACCGACCAAATACTCTTCGTCACCCAAATTAATAAAAAAGCCATAAGGTGAGGGATTTAATTGACGCATTTGTTTGAATAAAGAAGAAGGCTGCTCTTTATAATGGGTATAAAAAGTCTGACTTGGAACTACTTCGAACAAATCACCACAAGCAAAACGTTCCTTGGCTGTATTTACAACCTGTGCATATTCACCTGGCATATGATCACATTCTTTTTCGGGTTTGTTAGGTGATTGGTATGCCGCAGAAACGCCCTCTCTCGCCAAAGATTTTGTTGATCGACCTTGAAATTGAAAATCATAACGTCGAAGAAAAGCTTCTTCTTTACGATGATTCACTACATAAATTTCATCAGGTAAGTAAAGAACCATATCTCTTTGAGACAGTTCTCTTTCTTTATGCTTTTGTAACTCTTCAAATTGAAAAATCAAATCAAAACCTAAAGCGCCATATAATCCCAAATAAGATTCATTTTCCAATTTAAAAAAGGACAATATCAGACGGATTACTGTAAATACTGAAGGCTGTTGGCTGCGTTCTTCTTCGCTGAAAACTCTTTCCGAGGGCTTAATTTTGATTTGCAACAATTCATCATTTTGCGCTGCAATTTCTAAGGACTCTTCATTCTCCAACAATGGAGTAATAAAAGTTAATAATATTTTGCCACGTTGGTTTAAGGCATCAATTTGAATTAAATTCTGCTTGCAAATAACAGCCAGAGGTGGATTATAAAAGCCGATATCCCAACAGGTATAACGCCCTGGATATTCAAAACTTGAAGCAAATAAAGCTCCTCTTTGCGCATCTAAATGCTCAAGAAGATTTTCAATACCTTGTTGGTAATCTAGAGGTGTCTGAGAACACTCTACTTTAACGCCCCTTTGGGTTTTATAATGCCGCAACATGAATGACTAACTCGATTGAATAATTATGATGTACCCTCATTCTACTTTAAAAATGGGGTTCTGCAAGAATCTCGTCGTTTAGATGCAATGTAGCCTGTACCCAGGCTACATTATTCACGATTGATTTTTAACAATTTCATCAAGAGAGCAGTTTTTATCTATTGCTTCCTGAACCCACAAACCCACCTGATGATGTGCATCCCTAAAAGGCACTCCTTGCACTACTAAGGACTCTAAAACTGCAGTAGCATTCAGAAAGCCACTATTGGCTTTCTGTTCCATCACTTTCGTATTAAATTGCACGCTTTCAAGAAAAGGAGCAATGATTTCCAAGCATGCAGTCAAGGTATTTACTGTGTCAAAGAGGCATTCTTTATCTTCTTGCATGTCCTTGTTATATGCAAGCGGCAATCCTTTCATTACTGTTAGAATACCCATTAAATGCCCAAAAACTCGACCGCTTTTACCTCTGATTAACTCCAGAACATCAGGATTTTTCTTGTTAGGCATCAACGATGAGCCGGTAGCAAAAGCATCATCTAGAGTAATAAAACCAAACTCTTGAGTAGCCCAAAGAATCAAATCTTCAGCGAGCCGTGACAAGTGCATCATAACAATTGAAGCAACAGAACAAAACTCAATAATAAAGTCTCGATCACTTACTGCGTCCAGTGTATTCTCAATCACCCCATTAAAACCCAAGGTTTCTGCGACCCATTGTCGGTCGAGAGGTAGATTACTTCCTGCTAAAGCACCAGCGCCTAAAGGCGAGAAGTTCATTCGTGTATGCCAGTCGTGTAAACGTCCTAAATCACGTTGAAACATTGCTATATAAGCAGCAAAAAATTGTCCTAAATAAATTGGCTGAGCTTGCTGCAAATGGGTATAACCTGGAATTTTATCTTTAGCATGATGATTTTCCAGCTTTTCCAAGGCCTGGTTTAAACGCTGAATAAGCAGATAAACCTGCAAGCCTGCATCACGCGAATACAATCTTAAATCCAGGGCAACCTGATCATTTCGACTTCGACCTGTATGCAGCTTTTTACCTACATCACCAATTTTAGCGATAAGTAATTGCTCCACAAACATATGAATATCTTCACAAGACTCATCAAATTCATGGAGCCCCTTTTCTATTTCATGGCATATTTCTTCCAGCCCATTACAAATCAAATCTGCTTCACTGTCAGAAATAAGCTTTTGTCGTGCAAGCATTTTTGCATGTGCTTGACTCCCAACGATATCGTGAGCATAGAGCACCTTATCAAAAGCCAAAGAAGCATTAAAATGCATAACACCTGGATCGAGTTCTTTTTTGAATCGCCCTCCCCATGTTTTATGAGCAACCATTATTTATCTCCTTTATGTACCTTGCCATACACCTGCGCTGATAAAGAAAATAAATTTATAAATCCTTCAGCATCCTGTTGGTTGTAAACACTATCCTCTTCAAAAGTAGCCAATGCAGGATCATGCAAACTAAATGGAGAATGCATTCCATAAGGAATGATGTTCCCTTTGAATAATTGCAAACTTACAGTTCCAGTCATGTGCTGTTGTGTTACATCAATCAATGCATCCAACGCATTTTTGGTTTGGGAAAACCATCGTCCCTCATAAACAAGATTGGCATAAGTTTGCTGTAAGGACTGTTTTAAATGCAACGTTGACCGGTCAAGACACAAGCTTTCAAGCATTTGATGTGCCTTATAAAGAACAGCGGCCGCAGGTGCTTCATATATTCCTCTGATTTTCATTCCAACCAATCGGTTTTCTACAATGTCAGCCACCCCAATTCCATGAGCACCTGCAATTTTATTTAACTCTTTGAGCAATTCCACCGAACTCATTTTTTTAGCATTCAACGCAACGGGAACGCCATGGTCAAAATCAATACTCACTAATTCTGAATTATCTGGCGATTGTTCCAAAGATGCAGTCATCAATAATAAATCATCAGGCTGGGGTTGTGCTGGATCTTCTAAAACACCACCTTCATGAGAAATATACCAAAGATTATGATCGCGTGAGTAAGGTGACTTCGGTGTAACTGGAACGTCAATACCATGTAATTTGGCGTATTCAATCGCCTCTTGTCTGGACTTAATTTTCCAGGATCTCCAGGGCGCGATAATTTTAAGTTCTGGAGCCAAAGCTTTTACCGTATATTCAAAACGAACCTGGTCATTACCTTTTCCAGTAGCTCCATGAGCAACGGCATCAGCTTTTTCCAACAGGGCAATTTCAACCAGTTTTTTGGCAATGAGCGGCCGAGAAATAGTACCTAGAACATATTGGTTTTCATAAAGTGCTCCTGCCTTGACCAATCGCCACAGATAGTCGCTAACAAACTCACCTTGAACATTCATCACGTAGGCTTTTGAGGCACCGCTTTTTATTGCTTTTTCTTTAATCGCCGTTAAATCTTCATTTTGTCCTAAATCACAAACCATTGCGATAATCTCTGCCTGCTGGTAATGTTCTTTAAGCCATGGAATCATTACTGAAGTATCCAGGCCGCCCGAATAGGCAAGGACAATTTTTTTAATCGATTCAGTCATGGTTTACTCCTGGTAGTATTGTTTTAAATGTAAAATAGGTTCAGCCAACTCTTTGGGCACTACATCCGTGACTAATTGCCCTCCTTTTAGAATAATTAGTCGATCTGACATTTTGCTTAAGAAATCAAGATCGTGGGATGCAATCACCATCGTAACCCCTAAAGATTTCACTGAATTTAATAAGCTAATCACTTCATCAATCGTTGCCAGATCAAGACCCGATGTAGGCTCATCACAAAGTAATAAATTGGGTTTCATCATTAAGCTTCGTGCTAAAGCAACACGTTGCTTTTGCCCACCAGACAATTGGTGTGGATAGGCCGATGCTTTATGGCTAATTCCCAAACTCAGCAGTAACATCTGTGCCTGCTCTTCGTGATTCAACATTTTGTTGTGTAAACGAGGCGCATACACCAAATTTTGCATCACAGTCATATGTGGAAAAAGCTGGAAATCCTGAAACATAAAACCACTTTGACCTGCTACTTCAATCGTACCTGAATCCAAAGTTTCTAATTGTTGTATGCAACGCAATAACGTGGATTTTCCACTTCCAGATGGCCCAGCCAAACCAACTACTGTTTGTGCTTGTACGTTTAAGTTAATATTATTTAATACGGTGAGTGAGCCAAAATATTTGCAGGCTTGATTAATGGCTAACATAAAGCCTCCTTTGTTCCATTTTCTTGCCCAGGAACTCAATCAAAAGGACCATCCCATAGTAAAAACCACCCGCAATGCACAGTGGAACAAAATAGGTAAATTGCTCTGCAGCCACCGATTGAGCTCTGCGCATCAAGTCCATTCCTCCTATAGTCGCAATCAAAGCAGTTTCTTTCAACAGTGCAATCATTTCATTAATGTATGCGGGAAAAATATTCTTAATCACTTGAGGCAAAACAATATCCTTCCATAGATAAAAGCCAGGTATTTGCAGCGTTTTTGCTGCCTCAAACTGGCCTTTTGGCAAATGCTCTATTCCTGCTCTCAGAATCTCGGCAATATAAGCGGAACTGTTCAAACCAAAAGTTAAAAGCCCTGCTGCTAAAATATTTGCCTTGATGCCGATTAATGCAGGTGCAGCAAAATAAATAAAACTAAGTTGTAAAATTACTGGAGTCCCTCTCATTATCGAAATAAATCCATTTATTATTGGCTTCATAATCCCTTGGTATCGCAATAAAGCGAGTACTGTTCCTAATAAAGTCCCTATCAATAGTCCACCAAATAACAGAATCAAAGTAACTAAAGTTCCCTCGCCAATATAGAGGACATTTTGTTTTAATTCGTCCATTTTGTGTCCTCCAACCATTTTTTCTTGAGTGCAGCAAGCTCACCACTTTGCTCTAACGCATATAAAATATGATTTATTTTGTGAGTTAATTCAGAATTCTTTTTCAATACCAAACCATAGCCATCTGCTGATTGAGCAAGAATCGCAAAGGATAATCCAGGATTTTTCTGACTAAATACTGCACCTTGCACTCCATCAACGAGAACCAAATCAACATGACCAGCCTTTAGGGCTGCGATGGTTTGATTGTGATTATCCATTACTAAAAGACTGGTTTTTGGCATATTCTTTTTTAACCAAATTTCCATGGTGCTGCCTAATTGAACTGCAATTTTTTTATCAGCTAATTGTTTTACATCGTTAATCGGTTTTTTTTCAGGAAAAACAGCAGCCATACTTTCAAAATAATAAGGCTTAGTAAAATCAAAATTCTTTTTTCGCTGCTCTGTAATGGTAATCGTAGAAATCGCTGTATCAACCTGGCCTGTACTTAAAGCAGGTAAAATACTGCTGAATTGCATGGTATCAAACATTGCTTCCTTACCCAGCTTTTTTGCAATCAGACGTGCTAAATCAATATCAAACCCTTTGATTTCACCATGATCATTGTATTCAAATGGTGGATATTCTGCAGCTACTGCAAAATGAATATATTGAACACTTTCATTGGGAATCCTTGCATAACACAAAGAAACCAAAAAGGAAAAACCTGCTAAAAATGTAAAGAATATTTGTTTCATTTGAATATAAATCCAGTTTTTATGCGTTTTTTAAATTTATCAACCTTGACTTGCCCTGTCAAGGTATTTTGAATATAATTTCATTAAAAATGATTTTGCATTCACATAAGCATATGGCGTCTTCCACTAAATTCTAGACAAGGCGCAAGTAAAGTGAGGTGAAGGAGTGTACTCAAGTACATGACTGAGCCGAACGAGCTTGCAACGATGTATCGAACTTAGTGGGGGGCGCTATAAATAAAGTGGAGATATAAATGAGTCAAGATGCTGCTCTTGATGGGCATATATTAAATATTGTGCAAACTGAGAAAATTGCGGAACAAATTGATTTACAAAACAGTTTAAAGGAACGGGGTTATACTATTCCTCAGGCAACCCTATCGCGAAGATTGAAAAAATTAAAAATTGCGAAAATAGGAGGTACTTATCAAGTAGTGGATTTCAATATGCCCAACTTGCCTTTGGTATTAAATATGCAAGTATCCGATTATGGCCTTATCGTACTGCATACACATCCTGGCAATGCGAATAGCCTGGCTTTTTTTATTGATAGAAAATTCGTATCCTATTCATCTCAAATAGCCCAAAACTCGGGTATATTAGGCACAATCGCTGGTGATGATACCGTGCTTCTTATTGTAAAAAGCAAGGAGCAACTACACCATGTAATTCACCTATTGCAAGATGAATTTCCTTACCTCAAAAAGTAATTCGATTATTGCAGTTAACTGTAGCCTGGGTGCAGCGCAGCGAAACCCGGGATCGGATATTCGTTTTAGAAAACCCGGGTTTCGCCGCGCTGCACCCAGGCTACCAATCATTCAGACTACAATTATATTTATAAGTTATAACATCCTCGTTATAATATGGCGTTAACTCTGTGAGGTACCATTTTATGACCATCTCAGCAAAAGATTTAGAAAAAATTTCTCAACTAGCCTACCTGGATACGGATGTAGAACATTCACCAAAATTAATTGAAGATATTAATGCGATCATGAATTTTGTCGAACAATTGCGCTCTGTTAATACCCAAGAAGTGGAACCACTTTTTCATCCTCTTGCCTTAAGTCAGCGTTTAAGACCTGATGCAGTTACTGAAGGAAATTGTCTGGTTGAATTAGAGGCCCTTGCACCACAATTTGAACAAGATCTTTACTTAGTACCTCAAGTTATAGAGCAGAGTAAATAATCATGGAAAATTTATCATTAAAGCAATTATCTCAGGCTTTACATCATCGCAAACTCTCTAGTGTTGAATTAACTCAACACTACCTAAAACAAATTCAAAAGCATAACGATTTAAATTCTTTTATCAGTTTAGATGAAGAACATGCTCTTCTTGAGGCTCAAAAAGCAGATCATAAGTTAAAAAATGGAGATGATAAAATCCTTACTGGCATCCCTATGGCTCTGAAAGATTTATTTTGTACCAAGCGTATGCCAACTACTTGTGGGTCTAAAATGCTTGAACATTTCCAGTCTCCCTATGAAGCGACTTTAGCCAGTAAGTTACTTGAACAAGGATCGATTCTGATAGGTAAAACCAATATGGACGAATTTGCCATGGGCTCGTCTAATGAAAACAGCTACTTTGGTGCTGTAAAAAATCCATGGAATAAAGAACGGGTACCTGGCGGCTCTTCTGGTGGTTCAGCAGCAGCCGTAGCTGCCGGTTTGATCCCTTTTGCTATAGGTTCTGACACTGGAGGCTCAATACGCCAACCTGCAGCCCTATGTGGAATTAGTGGAATTAAACCCACTTATGGACTCATTTCTCGCTATGGAATGATTGCTTATGCATCCAGTCTGGATCAGGCAGGACCTTTGGCCAGAAGTGCTGAGGATCTCGCATTGGTGCTTCAAGCTATGGTGGGATTTGACTCCAAAGACTCTACCTCGGTCGATACCACAATTCCTGATTATTATGCTGAACTCAATAAGCCTTTATCCAAATTAAAAATTGGATTACCTTCGTGTTTTTTTCAACCGCAAGTAGACCAAGAAATACAAGATGCGATTCTTGAAGCAGTAAAAATTTTTGAAAGTATGGGTGCCGAAATTATTCATGTTAATTTAGAACTCCAACCTTTATGGGTACCTTGTTACTATGTGGTCGCGTGCGCTGAAGCTTCGTCAAATTTATCACGTTATGATGGTTTGCGTTTTGGTTATCGCAGTGACAATGCACCTACATTAACCGAGCTCATCCGCAATACTCGCAGTGAAGGCTTTGGTATTGAAGTGAAACGTCGAATTCTTACTGGAACACATGTGCTGTCATCGGGTTATTTCGATGCCTATTATTTACAGGCACAAAAAATTCGTCGGCTTATTCAAGAGGAACTTGTCACAAAATTGAATTCTGTTGACGTTATTCTTGGACCAACATCCCCAACATGTGCCTTTAAACTTGGTGAAAAAATTGCTGATCCAATTCAAAATTACCTGGCTGATGTATTTACTGTGGCTGCTAATCTTGCTGGACTTCCCGCAATTTCCATACCTGCAGGCTTCTCTAAAGAGTTACCTATAGGCTTGCAACTTATGAGCAAACATTTTGGTGAAAGCCGCTTGCTCCAGATAGCTCATCATTATCAACAACAGACCAACTGGCATTTGGCCAGTCCAAACCAATAAAGGTGCATTATGGAATGGGATACAGTCATTGGCCTTGAAGTACATATTCAGCTAAAAACAAAATCAAAGCTTTTTTCTGGCGCAGCAACTGCTTTTGGTTCCTCCCCTAACTCTCAAACCTGCTTTATCGATGCAGGATTTCCTGGGGTTTTACCCGTATTAAATCAGGAAGCAGTCATTATGGCGATTCGGTTTGGTTTAGCGATTCAAGCAGACATTAATGATCAATCTGTTTTTGAGCGTAAAAACTATTTTTATCCAGACTTACCCAAAGGCTATCAAATCAGTCAATTTCAAAAACCCATAGTCAGCAATGGTAAATTGACAATTGCTTTGAATGACGGCAGTGAAAAAGACATTTTAATTGTACGTGCCCATTTGGAAGAAGATGCAGGCAAATCATTGCATGGAGTGCATTCGGGTTACAGTGGCATCGATCTTAATCGAGCAGGCACACCCTTATTGGAAATAGTAACTACCCCCTGTTTGTTTTCCAGTCATGAAGCAGTGAGCTACCTCAAAAAACTACATCAATTGGTTCAGTTTTTAGGCATTTGTGATGGGAATATGCAAGAAGGAAATTTCCGCTGTGATGTCAACCTATCTTTAAAGCCTAAAGGATCTTCTGTTTTAGGAACACGAACTGAATTGAAAAACTTGAACTCATTCCGTTTTATTGAAAAAGCCATCGCTTATGAACAAGCACGGCATCAGGATATACTTGAAGGTGGAAAACAAGTAATTCAAGAAACTCGTCTTTATAATCCTGGCACGCACACAACACATGCGATGCGTAGTAAAGAGAATGAAAATGATTATCGATATTTTCCAGATCCCGATTTATTACCAATACAAATTCCTCGATTCCTCATTGCTGAAGTAAAAAATAATTTACCTGATTTGCCCGATAAAATTCATAATGAATTAAAAAATATACCTTCTCTAAATGAAGAGGATATTAATTTTATTCTTTCTTCGCCAGCAGCTTACCAGTTTTTTAAATCAGTTAAAGCGCAATGCCGTGCTCCTGAAAAAATGATTATTAATTGGTTAAAGGGCCAATATGCTGCTGCTTTAAATGAAGAGAACTTGACCTTTGATACCCCGCGTATATCCGCAGAATTAATTGCAAATCTACTCGATAAACTGCATGATCGGGCTATTTCTTTAAACCATGCACGAGCTATTTTTACCTTATTGTGGGCTGGTGAAAAAGATATTGAAGCAATTATCGAACGTGAGGGATATCAGCAGGTAGATGATACTGCTGCCTGGGAGGAACTGATTATTAAATTAATTCAACAATATCCGGAACAAACAGCGGATTACCGGGCAGGAAAAGAAAAATTATTGGCATTCTTTGTCGGACAAATTATGAAACAAACCAAAGGAAAGGCAAACCCGGAACAAATCAATACTCTGTTGAAAAAACATTTGGCTGGAAATGAGTAATTTTGAATACTGAATCTTCTACACCTCGCTGAAAAACTAGTCCAGCTCTAGTCCGACTTCCCGCGGCTTGTCCGCGGGATCCAGGAGATCTGCGCTGAAACACTGGACCCCACGGACAAGCTCAGACAAGCCGCGGGGCGTAGGCAGAGATGTGATCAAGAGACAGTTGCAAGCAGCCAGGCTACACGGGCTCGATCATAAACCACCTCGGTGAAGTAAGAACCAATGACTTCACTCAGTAGTGTGGAAACCTGAGATTGGGTTGAACCAGTCTTTATAAAGGTGTTCTTTGTTCCTAATGGAGTAAAGTCAATAACATTGTGGACTACTGGCAACGTCTTTGGGAAATGCCTGTTCTTTTATCCTCTGGTATTCTTCATTACTGTTGTTATCTACTCCAAGATAGAAATTTTCCACAATTTTATGTACGTTATCACCAACGACTCCCATGGTTTTAAGTCCATGAAAATCAGACTGAGTTGAAAATACAAGAAATTTGGAGTGTCCTTTTGTTTGCCAGGCTTCATCAATGCCCAAAAGTCGTTGTAAACCAAGCATGCGGCTTGTACCGAAATAACTACCACCTTTGGTGATGATTTCTTTTTTAGCACCAGAGCCTGCAGTGACTTTCTTATGAGCGTTATTAATAATATCGTGTAAATTGCTTTCAAATTTTAAATCATTATCTTGCAACCTAAGTTCTCTTTCTAATGACAGACAATAGCTACTCTTCTCCTGATGTCGTGATTTATAAAATTTTACAGAAAATCTTTTTTGCTCTTTTTCTATTGTTTTTCTATATGTCTGTATTAAAGAGATTGCTTCTTGCAGCCGCGCTTTTTTTACTGCGAGCGCTTCTTCATTCTTTTTGTCACTTTTTGGAGAAGACTCTTTTGGAGTAAAAACGACGCTCTCTTGGCTCTCATCTATTTTTCTTTGTTGAGGGGCTTCACTGCGTGTATTACTAATTTGCTGTAAAAAAAACTCTGCTTGCTCCCTTTTTTGCCGAATGTATTGTTCACTCTCCCCAATAGCCCGCTTAGTATTTTGATGTATTTCCGCACTACCATGAATCCCTTCTTTGATGCGTTGTATTTCTTTCTCCTTACCTGCAATAAATTCGATGAATTCTCGAAGTTTCTGAGGATCTGAAGGTATTAGAAGGACATCCACTTTTTCTGTGACACTACTTTCAATAGTTTTTATTTGCTGCAAGCGTGTCTTTAAGTCCCATAACTCGGTTGCTTGATTCATAATCAAATCAAAGTCTCCTATTTGCTTATCAAGCTTGGATTTCTCTTCCCTAATCACTTTTGCAACAGGCATTCCTTTACATGCCTCCATGATTGCATCCATAATTTTTTTTCTTTCAGCAAAGTGTTTTCTGAAGGTTGAAATGGATTTCTCACCAAACAAAAGCTCAAACTTCTGATCAAACGCAGCAAGTGATTTTAGTGAATAATTTGAACACAACTTAAGGTAATCGCTTTTCATTAATCTTAAGTTTTCCTGATTTACATCGATGTCAGAGTTTGCGACTAAAGACTTAGCTTGGAGGATTAGTTGTTGATTTCGAATAGCCTCTAACTGTTCTTTAAATGCATTCAGTCTTTCGATAACGTTCGTAGCGAGAGTCGAGTCTTTTATAATGTCTTGAATAGGCTCATATTCTTGACTTGTTTTTTTCTGTCTTGAATAAAATTGATTTAGAGAATGTTTCTTACGAATAGTTTTTGTATCGATATCACCTTCTGCTGAGGGCAAAGCTAGAATCAAGGCATTTAGGAAATCCAAATATTCTTTGCTGTATTTTGCGGCATCAAACTTAGGAGATGTGAATAACTTAATTTTACTTTTATTGGATTCAATGAATTTCTTGAAGTTTTTATTAAACCCTATTTCAGCGAACTCCTTAACTTGTTCTAAAAGATTTTGCTCAGAGGAGATTTCGCCTGGGTTAGTATAAATGGCTCGCAGCTGCTGATTTTTCATATTCAGTATTACACATTAAAAACAGGATGGTTATATTATAATCTAAATGAGTAATAAATTACACATACTTTGAGCTAAATGGAAATACAATGTGCATTAAGAGATAAATTAAGACATTGTTTTAAAATAAAAACTTAGCTATTGGCTCTCCCAATTAATAGAAGGCGCGAACTTAGAAATTAGTCACTTCACTGTGCCTGGGGGAACAGCTTATTTTTTCTCATAAGCTTCTTACAACAGCTCATAAATATCAATTTTCATTATCATTGATAACGATAAAATGGATATTTGGCATCAAATTAGCTGCAATTTGAAAATTATTGTAATTTAAGGAAGAAGATCAAAATCAAGAATAGAAGATTTAGGGCATAAAGAAAAAAGAGTCAGTCGATAAGCCGGGTTCTGTCATGGACAATCATTCATCTGGGACATGCGTCACCACATGCCTCAAGCGACCTACCCGAATCCCATGCGGGTCACACGTAATGACTTTTCAGCCAAATGGATTCCTATTTGGTCTTGCTCCGAGTGGGGTTTTCCCTGCCACGCCTGTTACCAGCCGCGCGGTGCGCTCTTACCGCACCATTTCACCCTTACCTCTAAGAGGCGGTATATTTTCTGTGGCACTTTCCGTAGGTTCACACCTCCCAGGTGTTACCTGGCACTCTACCCTATGGAGCCCGGACTTTCCTCCCTTTGCAAAACAAAGAGCGATTGTCTGACCAACTCTGTTATCAATAGTAGCAGAGTGCCTAGCCAAAGACCACTATATTGGGAAATTTAATATGAAAAAACCAGCGAGGTCGTTCTAATTAATTAGAAATCACGAGTTCCAATAAATTCATCATCAAAATAACGCTTTAATTTAGTACGCAAAGTACCACGGCTTACACCAAGAACACGTGCAGCTTTTGATTGGTTGTAACGAGTTAACTCCATAACAGTACGAAATAACGGCGCTTCAACTTCTTCAACAATTAATTGATATAAATTTAAGTTAGAATCTTTATTGCTAACACTGGTTAAATAACCTTTAACAGCATGAATTACTTGATGTGAAAGTGCTTCGCTGCTTTGCACCATTGTTTCTGTGCTCATTTAAGTCTCCTAGTACAAATTAATTAAATAAAATTATGCCCAGTACATACACTCACCGAACACTATGGACTATATAGTATCAAACATCTCAAAGAGTGTAAATATTGTTTTAATGATATTCATTTCTTAAGGAAATATTAAGTCAAAAAAATTTTACCATTTTACAAGTTAAATGGACAAGGCGAATTTATTATTTATTGCTGTATTACTATTATTTATTAGAAGAATTGATAAAAGAAAAGCCGCCACAACGAGTAATAAACTTTATTTTGGTTTTATCTACATGCACCCAATGATAAAAATTAAAAACCAATATCAATGTAATAAGATTATTCAGAATCTAACTGATATTTCTGAGGGCGTAGTGGATGTAGTAGAAAGCTCAAAAGCTAAGTACCTAGAAATTAGGACAACCCCCAAAGAAATGGCACATGAAACGCGTGATAAATACATCGATTCATTCGTATTCGGCCTGCTTCAGGCAAATCAAAAAATAACAGACAAAAAAACTGTTGAATTATTGAGCCTGGGCAGAACACTGCACAATCTAGAAGATGCTCTCTACTTTATCGATCTACTCCCCAACAAAAAGGTCGCATTAACAATGCTTGGCATTTCTATAGAAGTATGCCCCAGCTGCCACAGCAAGATGATGAGTCAATTTTCGGTGCTTCAGCGAAAGCTGAGTTGAATAAATTTTTAGGTTTTTTCAAATAGGGGACAATTAAGCAGAAAACAAATTAAAGAGCATCAATCCAGTTTTCGTTTTTCCGTATAGTTTAAGTAATTTTTATTCATGAATGCCTGGAGTACTTTAAGAGGAACCGCAGGTTCCGTTTCGCTGTGTCCAGGCTAATAGCTCCTAATCCACTGTGAAGCTTTCCCCACATCCACATTGACCGGTTTGGTTCGGGTTATTAAAAACAAATTTATAATTTAATCCTTGTTTTACATAATCAACACTCATATTTTTCAGAAAAGGATAACTGGACTTATCAATACATGCACTATAGTTTTCAGTCAAAGCGAGAACCAAATCGCCCTCATCAGGCGCTCGCACATAGTCAACGACATAAGATAGGCCGGAACATCCTGTTTTTTTTACCGATAAACGAATCCCAGTATATTCAGAATTTTTTTGTAAATAAGACACCAAGTGTCTTACTGCTGCTTCAGTAAAACTGATTTCAGGTACGGTGTTTTCTACATGATGCATTACCACACTCATTATTACCTCTCGATTCGATTTGTATTCTTCATTAAAAACAATGCTTCTTTATAAACATCAATAATCCTTAATGCTATAGGATATTGCGCAACAGGAATATCTAATTCTTTAACAATTAGCTGATAATCAATTTGTGGTACAGCATCTATAGTCTGCCCCTCAAGCTGCCTGCATAACCATTCCAGGCCAGCAATTACATAAGGATTACCATTGGTTTTAAAACAGGATCGAACAATTGTACCTTCTGAATCACACTGCATATAGAGTTCGATTGTTCCCTGGCCTTTTTGGTTGTTTTTAACAACTACCGCAAAATGATCGTTTAAATCGATACCCCCTACATGTCTGGGGGAAAAAAAACAATCCTGCACAATTTTATTATACATCATGATGGTGATATTTCATGCAATCGAGTTACTTGTGTACAAATAACGTTAATCGCGTATTCAACTTCTTCTTCCTTAGTAAAACGCCCTAGAGATAACCTAATGCTGCTTTGTGCCAAATCATCACTTAACCCTAAAGCCCTCAATACATAAGAGGGTTGGATACTGGCAGAACTACAGGCTGAGGTAGTAGATACAGCCAACTCATTCAATGCTAACAGCAAAGAATCCCCATCCAAACCGGCAAAACTTATATTAAGATTACCTGCAATTCGCTTTTGTTCATTTCCATTGAGCTGGATGCCTGGTAAATGTTTAATACCATTCCATAAACGTTGACGATAATTTAAAAGGCGGGCTTGCTCCTCTTCTCGTAGACTTTCAGCTAATGCAAATGCTTCTCCCATGCCTACAATTTGATGCGTAGCCAAAGTTCCTGAACGTAAACCCCCTTCATGCCCACCGCCAAAACTTTGCGGCTGGAGACGAATTCGTGGTTTGTGCCGGACATAAAGCGCACCTACACCTTTTGGGCCATAGTTTTTATGTGCTGATAGTGCCATTAAATCCACAGAAAGATGTTCAAGGTCAATAGGAATTTTTCCAGCACTTTGTGCTGCATCAACATGAAAAAGAACTCCTTTATGACGTAATAAAGCACCAATAGACTCAATGTCTTGTATTACACCGATTTCGTTATTCACATGCATTATGGACACTAAAATGGTATCTTGTCTCAATGCTTGAGCAAGTTTTTCAAGATCAAGCAAGCCATTGAATTCAGGATCTAGATAGGTTACTTCGAATCCATCTTTTTCTAAACGATCAAAACTATCGAGTACAGCCTTATGTTCCGTACTCATCGTAATCAAATGCTTTCCTTTATTCTTATAAAAATGGGCTGCGCCTATTATCGCCAAATTATTCGCCTCTGTAGCGCCTGAAGTAAATACAATATCTTGAGTGGAGGCATGAATTGAATCTGCAACCTGTAAACGTGCATGCTCAACAGCAAGAGCAGCAACGCGACCATATTCATGGGTTACTGAAGAAGGATTACCATAGTTTCCATCCGGGCCTAAATAATGAATCATACGCTCTACGACACGAGGATCAGTCGGTGTTGTTGCCATATAATCAAAATAGATTGGTATTTTAATTATTTTGTTCACTCCGACCCCTTTTACTTGCCCATTCCAGCGATTTTTGTACTTGACTCAACATGCCTCTTAACAGATTAACTTCCATTTTTTCCAAATTCACCCGATTAAATAATCGACGTACGCGCTGCATTAAACGTCGTGGATTTGACGCTTTTAAAAATTGAATCTCAATAAAAACCTCTCTTAAATGCTCATAAAACTGCTCAATTTCATCTGCTGCAGCATATTCATCCTGACGTAACGCCACTTCTGCTTGGGGTGCTAATAGCTTCATGCGCAATTCATAAGCAATAATCTGTACTGCCTGTGCCAGATTAAGCGAAGCATATTCAGGATTACTGGGAATATGAATATGATAATGACATTTTAGCAGTTCTTCATTAGTAAGACCTGCATGCTCCCTCCCAAAAACAATGGCAATTTGAGTATTTTCTGATTGTTGGCTTACCAACTCTGCACACGATGCAGGAAGTAAGCCAGGCAAAGAAAGTCCTCTGGGTCTTGCGCTTGTTCCCAAAATCAGCTGGCAGCCAGCCAAAGCTTCATCTAAAGTTTCAGTAACTACAGCTCTTTCTAAAAGATCATCAGCACCTGCCGCCATTTCTTTTGCTTTATAATCTGGAAAAGATTTAGGTTTTACCAAATACAGTGAATTTAACCCCATAGTTTTCATCGCTCGAGCTGTTGAGCCGATGTTACCTGGGTGAGATGTTGCTACTAGAATAATACGGATTGAGCTTAACTTCATAAAAACTTTTATTAATACATTAAAATAACTATATCATATCATCGAACACTCTTTTTGACGATTTTTGCTTTTTTCATATTTAACTCTATTTGCGCAAAAAAAATATGATAGAATCACTGGTTTTGTACATTCAAGAGTATATTCATGGAACCACTTTTAAATATAGCAATTAATGCAGCACGACTAGCCGGTGAAATTATAATTCGACATGTAGAACAGGTCGATCGTCTCAAAATTACCGCTAAAAATAACCATGAATATTTTAGCGAAGTAGACATTAAAGCTGAACAAGCTATTATTCATACGATTCATAAAGCATATCCTGAACATGGGATTCTCGCAGAAGAAAGTGGTGTCCAAGAAGGAGACGGCGAGTCAATCTGGATTATTGATCCATTAGATGGAACATCCAATTACTTACATGGATTTCCTTTCTTTTCAGTTTCTATAGCGGTAAAAGTCAAAGGACGAATAGAGCATGGAGTTATTTATGACCCATTACGGCATGAATGTTTTGCTGCAAGCCGAGGACGTGGAGCGCGATTAAATGATCGAAGAATACGCGTTTCCAAGCAAACTCAACTTGTAGCCTCGCTTTTAGGAACTGGTTTCCCATCACGTGACATCAATGTAGCACAAAGATACTTGCCTACTTTTGAAGCCTTATTTGGTAAATGTGCTGGAGTCAGAAGAACTGGATCTGCAGCACTTGATTTGGCTTATGTAGCCAGTGGTCGGCTGGATGGATTTTGGGAGTTTGGCTTACGTCCTTGGGATATTGCAGCAGGATCCTTGTTAATTCGAGAAGCAGGTGGGTTAATTAGCGATTTACAAGGCGGCGATGATTTTCTCAAACATGGAGATATTGTTGCTGGAACCCCCAAAGTGTTTAAATCATTACTACAAACTATTTCCCCTGTTTTGAAATAGGAAGAATCGTAGAGTGCAGCACTGGGATCCAAATTTGAAAAGTGGTTATAACCCCTTCTCTCTACGTACTGCGCTTTATGCCTGAGTGATCCTCACAAAATTGTAAAATTTCAGTCAAATGGGAGCACTCTGTCGTATCTATTCTGTCATCCCTGCGCAGGCACACTACTGACAATGGGAAACACTCAGCCATTACGCGCGGTACGTAGAGTGAACGATATGTTTTATTTAAACCCTGGCTTTACTCCAAAACTTAAGGGAAGTTCATCTGCCAGAGCAGTTCCCAGATTTTTACTTACGCGATCAAAAAGATTTTGCTTATGAGTATAATCAATCATATCAGGGACTTTAATTACTTCACGAGCCAACTGTCCACTGCTCGCAAAACCATCAATTAACCCTATTGTCAGGGCTTGCTCACCTGTCCAAAAAAGTCCAGAGAATGTATCATCATCAATGTGTAAACGGCTTCCCCGCCCCTCTTTAACCCTATTAATAAATTGCTGATGAACTTGATCGAGCATAACTTGTAGTTTTTGCTTTGCAAAATCTGTTTCGGGAGAAAAAGGATCTAAAAATGACTTATTTACACCCGATGTTTGTAATCTTCGTGTAATACCAACTTTATTGATGAGATCAACAAAACCAAAACCATTATACAAAACACCTATAGAACCAACCATGCTTGCCGGGCTAGCATAAATAGTGTCTGTAGCAACAGCAACATAATAAGCTGCAGAAGCACATGCATCCACACATACTGAATAAATTTTTATATCCGGATATTTTTTCTGATAAAACTTGATCATGTTATACATATATTCAGCCTGAACTGGACTACCTCCAGGACTATTGATACGAATAATTACCGCTTTTAACCCGGAGTTTTTATAAGCTGCATCCAACCCCTTGGCAAAATCATCTGCGTTGGCTTTAGTTTCAGACATTTCACCTGTAATATCGACTATACCTACGTGTGCCTTGATATTAGTTCCTACGTCTTCATTGGTGCCTTTTGACACGTAATACACTACATAAGCAATAATGAGCAAATAAATAACGCGCATAAACCATTTCCATCTGCGCTTCCTTTTTGCCTCTTTCATATAATCAATAATGATTTGATTCAGCAAGGCTTGAGAATCTGAAGTAGGATTAGAAGAATGGTCATTTGTCATAATCAATCACTTGAAATAATTAAATTAGCCCTCATTTTACGGTAGATGCAAGAAAATTAATACCCATTAACCATTAGAAGGCTATACATCATGAGAATGGATAAACTAACATCAAAATTTCAAATAGCCCTGGCAGATGCTCAATCTCTGGCTTTAGGAAGAGATAATGGCTTTATTGAACCTGAACACTTAATGAAGGCGCTTCTGGATCAACAAGGAGGCACTTGCAGACCTCTGCTCAGTAAAGCGGGTGTTAATATTCCTCTTTTAAGAACCCTTTTAGATCAAGCATTAGATAAACTTCCTAAAGTAGCTGGAATTGGAGGTGATATCCATATTTCAAACGGATTAAATCGTCTATTAAATCTTACTGATAAGCTGGCACAACAAAAGAAAGATAATTTTATTTCCAGCGAGCTTTTTGTTTTAGCAGCAATAAGTGAGGAAGGCAGTCTTTCACGCATACTCAAACAAGCAGGTGGTGAAGCTAAAGCGATAGAAAATGCAATTAATGAGTTGCGCGGTGGAGAAACAGTTAATGACCCTAATGCCGAGGAGCAACGTCAAGCTCTTGAGAAATATACTCTAGACCTAACTGCCCGTGCAGAGCAAGGTAAATTAGACCCAGTAATTGGCCGCGATGATGAAATTCGTAGAACCATTCAAGTATTGCAAAGACGTACAAAAAATAACCCTGTTTTAATTGGTGAGCCTGGCGTAGGTAAAACAGCAATTGTTGAAGGACTGGCACAACGTATTATTAATGGTGAAGTTCCTGAAGGTCTAAAAAATAAACGCTTGCTTTCATTGGATATGGGAGCATTAATTGCTGGAGCAAAATTTCGCGGCGAATTCGAAGAGCGACTGAAAGCTGTTCTTAACGACCTAGCAAAACAAGAAGGTCAAATTATTCTCTTTATTGATGAGCTTCATACTATGGTTGGCGCTGGAAAAGCAGAAGGTGCAATGGATGCAGGAAACATGCTAAAACCAGCTTTAGCGCGCGGTGAACTCCATTGCATCGGAGCAACTACTCTTGATGAATACCGCCAATACATCGAAAAAGATGCTGCTTTGGAACGACGTTTCCAGAAAGTTCTAGTGGACGAGCCTAATGTTGAAGATACAATTGCTATTCTTCGTGGTTTAAAAGAGCGTTATGAAGTACATCATGGGGTTGAAATTACTGACCCAGCTATAGTTGCAGCGGCTACTTTATCACACCGATACATTACGGACAGACAGCTTCCCGATAAGGCGATTGATTTAATCGATGAGGCGGGAAGTCTAATTCGCATGGAAATTGATTCTAAACCTGAAAGCATGGATAAGTTGGAACGACGTTTGATTCAATTAAAAATTGAACGTGAGGCGCTTAAAAAAGAACATGATGAAGCATCTAAAAAACGACTTGAAGACTTACAACATACAATTAACGAGCTAGAGCACAACTACTCTGATTTGGAAGAGATTTGGAAATCAGAAAAAGCAATGATGCAGGGAGCAACTCAAATTAAAGAAGCCCTTGAACAAGCAAAGCTTGAAATGGAAACCGCACGCCGAGCAGGAGATTTGAGTAGAATGTCTGAATTACAATATGGACGAATTCCAGAACTTGAAAAACGTTTGTCACAAGTGGCTGAAGCAGAATCTCATGAAAACAAATTAGTCCGTAATAAAGTAACAGAAGATGAGGTGGCAGAAGTTGTTTCCAGATGGACAGGTATACCTGTAGCTAAGATGATGGAGGGTGAAAAAGAAAAATTACTAAGGATGGAAGAGGTGTTGCATCATCGTCTCATAGGTCAAAATGAAGCAATAGATGCTGTATCCAATGCCATTCGCCGCTCACGTGCCGGATTATCCGACCCCAACCGTCCTATTGGATCATTTTTATTCCTTGGTCCTACTGGAGTGGGTAAAACTGAATTGTGTAAGGCTCTGGCTTCATTTCTCTTTGATACTGAAGAAGCGATGGTACGCATCGATATGTCCGAATTTATGGAAAAACATTCTGTTGCTCGTCTGATTGGTGCACCACCTGGATATGTGGGTTATGAGGAAGGCGGCTATTTAACAGAAGCAGTTCGACGTAGACCTTATTCAGTTATTTTACTTGATGAAGTAGAAAAAGCGCATACTGATGTGTTCAATATACTCTTGCAAGTGATGGATGATGGACGTTTGACTGATGGCCAAGGACGTACCGTTGACTTTCGCAATACTATTATTGTCATGACCTCAAATTTAGGATCCAATCTGATTCAGGAAATGGGAAATAAATTTAAATACGAACAAATTAAGGATGCAGTAATGGAAATGGTACGCCAGCACTTCCGTCCTGAGTTCATTAACCGCATTGATGATACCGTAGTCTTCCATTCTCTTGCTAAAGATCAAATTGCGAAAATTGCTGCAATTCAAATTGGTTATTTGCAAAAACGCCTGAAACAACAAGATATCCATCTTGATATAACTCAGGAAGCATTATCGCACCTAGCAGAAGCAGGTTTCGATCCTGTATATGGAGCAAGGCCTTTAAAGCGCACCATTCAACAACAACTGGAAAATCCTCTGGCTCAAGATATATTGACGGGGAAATTCAAGTCAGGTGACACCATTAAAGTCACTTATAAAGACGCTGAGATGAAGTTTACACGTCATTAATCACTTGTTGCCTCAGTAAAGCAAGCAAAACAACCGTCTTGAACTAAAAATTCAAGACAGTTGTTATAGTTTAAATCATCTGTATTAACTACTTTTATTCTGACTGGAAACCAGGTTCTTGCTTAAAAACAATGATAGATGCTCTTTGCAGCCAATTTCTAATATGCTTTTGTAGGTATAAATTCATGTTGCGGATTTTTAATTAACCAATCACATATATTCTCGCCTTCCCATAACAACTTTTTATTTGGATTTTGCGATAGTAGTTCTATGCTAGATACCATTTCTTGATGCAATTGTTCGTCTTTAACTCCATAAAACTGCCATTTCTTAATCGATAAGTCTGGTGAAATAAATGTCACAGTATAATTGATATTGATTGGAACATAGATTTTATAGTGATTACCCGCTGTATCAATTAATTCATCTGCAAGACTTTGCGCATAATGCGCAAGGATATTATTTGGAATCATGTCAGAGAAAAGCAATACAATCGATTTAACCTGAGATTCATTCAACTTGAATTGATTCAAGAGCAAATCAGCTAATACACCGGGAGATAAATAATTTTGTACAAATCCATCTGTGTCTAAAAGAACTAAATGAGTATCTTTAATCTTGCTTAGATCAATATCTGGATAAAATTGTATCTTAACATCCGAATGCAGAAATGAAATCAATTTAATTGCATCTTGATTACGACGTGTTAGTTTCCCTAATATAATATACATATCATACCTTTAGTTGTGTGTTTAACGGCTTTTCTGTTTCCTGATGAGCAAATATCACGTCTACTTTGTCTGAAAAAGATTCGAAGATTAGCCTTGTTTCCTTTGATATAAATTTATTATCGGGCTCATTTATTTTTTGACTAAGAGTTAAAATTACATGCCTGCATTCATGAGGAGATGCCGTTGCAAGCGCTTTTCGCGCTGCCATTAAAAAATCAATTTCATCCTTCCTGGGCTTGTTAGAAAATATATCGGGTACCATAGAATATTTAGACAAGTTAATAAGTAGATCGATTCGCTCATTTAACCGATTTAATATAGCCGATTGCAAGTAGTTATCAATTGAAACAGTTCCGGTTGCAAAAGCAATCAATCCATCATAAAAATTGATGTATTGCAAATTAAGGATTTGCTGCATTTTATTTTGATTTAACATCGAAATGAGGGTCGACTCAGAGAAATCTCGTTCATTTGCTGGTTTTTGCAACTCTAGTTCTAAAGAAGCAATGGTATTGGCCATGCTCATGTAATTATTATAATAAAGCATTTTTTGACTTAACAAATCATTCAGATAGAATCTTGATAAAAGTATTGATTCAATATTTGAAATGACATGGTTTATTTTATGAGCCAATCGAACATCAAAATCTGGTTGCAATAAGGCTTTGTCTAACTCTTCAATTTCACGGACAATTTGCTTTACCTCATTCATTTTCTCTTTTGAGAAATTGCCTAAAAAGAGACCTGCTATAAGATATAGTTGGTAACGTTTTAACTGTTCGATGCAAATAGGCTTATTCAATTCAACTTTATTTTTTCTTATCCAATTCATACCATCAAATAAGATGCAATTTTTTAAATCCATTAAGCTCTTAAGTCTATCTTGATTGCCATTTATTTTTTCGAAAATAATTTCTCGATCCAGGATTTTGATAAAGTCTTTTCTGGATGATTGAGCCAACTCCTCATGAAAACCTTTTAACTTATCTTGACGATAACCAATAGCCTCACTCCTTTCTTCTTCGTCAAGCTCCTCATCTGCATCTATATCTTTTATATCAACATGGGCCTCTTCTATGTCAGCCTCAATGGACTTAATTGCTCGACAAAATTGTAATTCCGGGTAAATAACACTATAAAAAGTGCCATCCACCGAATAATCAATACTTTGCACTACTTGGTTACTATTTAATAAAATAATCTGATGAGCCTTAACATATTCTGCATCTAATTGAGTATACTCAGCTTTCAAGACATTAACCTCTTCCTCAAGCTTAGCAACCGACATGTCTCCTTGGTCATCCATTTTTAATGATATTGCCGATAATTCATCACAGCTCTTTTCCAACTCATTTATTTCTTTATTAGCCATCTCCAGTTTTAACATTAACTCTTTATACTCTTCTTTAAAAGCACGCATATCGCCTTTATAATTGGCTTTTGCTAACTGCAATTCTTCGAGCAACTTGGAATATTTATCTTTTGCTAAATCAAGTTCCAATTGTTTTTTCTCTAAAACTGCTCGTTTATCTGAACTATTTAATAAAAATATTTGTTTATTCAGCTCCTCTATTTTTTTTCTTAATACCATCATTTCATTTAAAATTTTAACCCGCTCATCTATCTTTTCTTTTAAGCACCCTCTCACTACAATATTTTTACTTAGCATCAGTGTCGTGCCTTCGATAGCATATTCTTTTGGCACAAAATAACTGTATGTCTTTACAACTGGATAATCCTCTTTTTTTCTACCTGGTTTTTCTTTAAATAAATAGGATCCAAATGCTCTTGCCAAACGCTCGGTATAGTTGCTTCCATCAACTATAAACTCTGATTCACAACTAAATATGTAAATTGTTTTTACTTTTTCGGGAAGTTTTAATGTATTGATCAGGTAAGCCACCATAGAATCAGGAAAATACCTGTCAAGTGTGTAACGACTACCATGCCCAGAAATAATAAGCGTAGTTGCTGAACTGTTTTCAAGACAACCCGGTCTTGATAGAACAACGTCGGAATCAGGAATTTGTCCAGCCAAACATTTTGCAGAATTAACAAGATCTGCGCTAAGACACACGATGATAGTTGAACCAGGCACTATATTAATATCCATGTTTGTAATACGTATGGATAAATTATAGCTTATGGATTTTAGCGATGTTCTTTAATTAATCAAACTGAAAAAATTAGGACTTTCATGAATTGCTTGCATCGATGGTGTACGTTAGGTGAGTACATCCTGAATAGAATCCTTACAGTTGTACATTAATGCGAGGTCACACCCGTTCTAATCGTTGCAGCAACCTCTTTTTCACCTCTGGCCATTCTTCAGCAAGAATACTAAACACGACCGTATCTGTGAGCCGGCCATTGTGATGAATCATATGTTGACGCAGAATACCTTCTTTTGTTGCTCCTAATTTTTTTAACGTATTATAGTTTTTGACATTATGTGGGTCTGTTGCGATTTGTATGCGATTGATACTCCAGATTTCAAACGCATGTTGAAACAATAACAGCAAAGACTCGTGATTATATTGCTTACCCCATACGGATGGAGTAAGCCAGCCATAACCAACTTCCAGCTTTTTATGGTGTAGATCTATGTCATAATAAGCTCGGCTTCCAATTAATTCATTATCCTTTAACCTTCTTATTACATAGGTAAGCTGAATACCTTGGCTCTGCTTTATCAAACAACTCTGAAACCAGGTATCATAAAACTCACCATTCGCTTTATTTGGCATATAAGTCCAAATTCGCGCATCATTCGCTGGATAACGCAAACTCTCATAATGAATTAAAGTAAGAGGTTCCATTTGAATGCTTTGACCAATAAGGTTCTCAGGCACAAGCATACTGACTTTTGTTTTACTTTTAGGCATAATAAGCGTGTCAGACATTATTGTTTTCTCAATCTAAAAACATGATCAATAAATTATTTCAGCGAATAAAACAACTATTCCAAGTACCAGCGGATAAAATTATTTCTAATGCTTATCGAATTATCTCTGTTAATGACAATTATCAAAATACTGCACAGGTCTATGTTACCGTTCAAGTTACTGGGAAAGCAGTAACCTTTGATAAGTCAGTAAGCGAACTGTATCAAAAAAAATGGCTGGACAATTTTTCGCATGAAGATGTAGTGCATATTGCGGCTTTATATTCTGCCGAACAAACCAATAGCCTGGATTTAATTCAAAGATTCCCCAAACAAACATCCGCAAACAAATCCAGCGTCATTAGTGTAGGAATATTGTTTACAACTTTTTTAATCTTATCGAATTTAGCTGCCTTTAAAATAGCTGCTTTCGGTTCCATCAATTTTGCTGCTGGTTTAATTTTTTTCCCTTTGACCTATGTCTTTGATGATATTTTGACTGAAGTATATGGATTTAAAGTAAGTAGGCGAATCATTTGGATGGCATTACTGGCGAATACTATTGTATTTTTAGGCACCTGGCTTACCATTTATCTGACTCCATCACCCTACTGGTCTCATCAAGAAGCTTATGCAACAGTATATCAAGGAACATTAAGGGTTTTCACAGCTTCCGTCATTAGTTACTTTTTTGGGGAATTTGCCAATTCAATTATTTTAGCCAAACTCAAAGTGCTGACATCAGGAGAGTGGCTTTGGCTGCGCGCGATTACAAGCACGATGATCGGCGTTGGTATCGATACATTACTTTTTACTCATATTGCCTTTTTATTCATAATTCCCTACGCGGGCATTTGGCAAATTATTGGAACGATGTACTTATTTAAGGTACTGTATGAAATATGTGCATTACCCATTACATATCATGTTTCAAATTATTTAAAACGAAAAGATAATGTTGATCATTATGATGTGAAAACCAATTTTAATCCGTTTTCATTAGCGCTTTAATTATGAATACGACAATAACCAATATATCTGAAGATAGAAGAGTTGTTATTCATTCAAGTTCCTTATGGTATTTAATTCAAACGGATGCCTGCAAGACTTTACAATAAATTTTATCCTTAAGTTGTGGTAACAACTCACTTACTTAATTCATTATTGGGCTCAAATTTATTGAATTTTAGAGTAACTGGGTCTTATTAATAAACTTTTTATTGACAAGAATTTCTTTAATGTGAATAAGCAAGAAAAAGTCAGTGAATATAATGTTGTAATAGAACGTGTTTTGCACAAGACATTTTGAGTTTGAAATCCAGTCATAGCTTGAATTAGTTTTGACATGGTTTAATCTCATTAGGCTTTTGAACAGCTTTTATCTACTCTTTCTTCTTTTGTCTTCAAGATAACAAAATTGACATTGTTCCTCTGTCTATAATGATACATCTGATATAAACATTAAAATCACCCTATTACTGCTTTGAGATGATCTTAATGTTATTTTATTTTTTCTATACAGACTTGTGTAGAAAAGATAAACACTACCACCGATAACTACTGTTTCAATAAAAATTAAACCGTGAGTACTACTTCGCGTTCCTCATTTTTCGGCGCTACTTGCAAGGTAAGTTCTTTCTCTGCCCGTGCAATCGCAGTATACATCCTCTCTTTTCCTTCAAAAAACTCACAATCCAAGTTAACTCCAGGTTCTGTTTCAAGAAACTGTTTGAGAAATTTCACACCGTCTAACATATCTACTTTAGTTAACTCATCCAGGGATGCTTCCAAACCTAATGCCTGTTGAATGGTAAATAATAGATCAGTGTCGAATGTCTTTGAGTTTTGTAATAACAATACGTAAGCACCAAAAAGTACATAGCTGCATGTATAATCATAACACTCTTTCATTTTTGTTAAAAAAGTACTGTGATCTATAGATTCAAGATTACCTTGAATTATTGGAGCATAAAATAATCTAAAAATTATATTCCTTGATGTTTCTGATTGAACATATTTAATAAGACTTGTATTAATTGCCATCTCATCTAAGCATTTAAATGCATTAAAATTCTTATAATCTTTTGCAACTCCCTTGCACCATGTCTCTATATCTTTTTCAAGCTGTTGACGTTCATTGTCGATTTGTGTCATTAGAGATTGAACAAAAGCAATCGCTTTGAATCGATGTAACATCGCTGCGCCACGCTTTCTTTGCTCATCAATAATATCCTGGAGATACTGTTTGAAATGTTCATCCTTAACAAAATGGGGGTATTTCATGTATCGAGGAACTTTCTCTTTATCTTCGAGCAACATGTTATCACGAAAAACTTCTAATGATTTTACAATGGTTACAACATCAAGAATCTTTAAATCATCCTCTCTATATCTTTTTTTAATAACTTCCATTTCTTTAAATTGCAAAGCTCTTCTTATGGCTTGGAATAACTTGCAAGTGGTCACATCACATTTGCCAAAGTAAGTCCAAGATGCATATGCATTATAATCATCATACTCTTTAATCAATCGAAAATAACGATGAATTAATGCACCTAATAAAAATAACGTACCTTGTTTGGTTTTTTCTTTATCCTCTTTGGGGATTTGACGAAGTTCATTTACTAATAAATTAAATACGTCAATCTGTGTATCCCTACCCGATTTACATTTTATTACCTCATTTGTTCTAGCGATTAGTACCTCAAGGCTAGATTGTTGTACTACAGAGGATCCATCATTGACCTGACTATCCACTACTCTATATCTTCCTAATAAAGTGGAGTATTTTGCTTCCAAGTTAATCGTATTGACTCTAAATTTTGCAAATACTGGCGGGATAAAAGTCATACATCCTCCTTAATACATACTCATTCCTAGAGAACTCATAACACCTTTATAAAACCCATATAAGGATGAAGAGTTCTTGTTAAACGAAAAATATTTTGTTTCATGAATTTCCTTTTGAATTGTTGCTCCTAATCGCTTGTTCAAATCCTCATATGTTTTTTCTTCGCGTCTTTCATATACAAAAGTGCAATAGTAGCTGAACTCACTCAAGCATGAATTAAAAAAATCCTTGTCCATGTCTTCAAGAGATTGAATGCCTAAATGACTACGAAATAAATCAATTAAACTTTGATGAAGATAATTACTTACCGAGGAATCATATTGAAACCACTTGACCAAATATATTCCAATAATAACCTGTCTTCTAAATTCATTGAAATCATCTAGAGTTAGCTCGGGATTTCTTTTAACGACTTTAACATATTGGATTAATTCATATGTCTCATCTAAACTATGAGCCACCATACTTATTACAGTCGCATCATCCATGGCAGCATGTTTCGAAATGAATAGGGAAAAAAAACTTAAACATCCCACATGTTGTCCATAAGTTCGCGCTAAACACGTCGCTAGTCGTTTTGCTTTTTGCTGAAATTCGGCAAACAACATTGTCATTGCGTCCCTCCTGCAAATATTGACCCGCAATAACTGCAACGCGTCATTGTCCAAAAAATTAAACGCCTTCATTTTTTATAGCAACCTATAAAAAATATTGCAACTATTAATTTAACTAATTGAACATAAAAAGAATTAAAAGTCTTTTTTATAATTTTTTATGTCCAATACGTTCGAGGATAACTCAGTAAAAAAGATATGAAGAGCTAAGAAATCTAGCCTGGCGAAGCACAAACATAACCAAATTTATGAAAGGAAGCCCTGGGTTCTGCTTGCACTTCACCCAGGTTAGAAACTATATTGAAAAGCGCTCGTCTATAGAATTGATTAATTTTTGATGAATTCCATTAAAACCTCGATTACTCATGACCAAAACAGCATCTCCTTCTTGTACAACCTCAGTCACTTCTTTAATTATTTCATCATGGTTTTTACAAATCTTATAGGGACAAGTCCAGTTGCTTACAGTTTCGTGCAAATTAAAATCATTCGGTTCCAAAATATATGCACCATGCACTGGTTCCAAAGCATGTGCCATCTCATGAGCATGAACACCAGTACGCATGGTATACGAGGCAAATTCCAACACTGCAAAAATGCGTTGATGTCTATTACTTCGTTTTAAAGCGTCGACTGTTCGCATGATGGCTGTAGGATGATGCGCAAAATCATCATAAAGTGTTATACCATACTTATTAGACCGAACCTCTAAACGGCGCTTTACTGGCGTAAAACGTTCTAAAGCTTTAGCTGCTACTTTTGGATCTACGCCGGCATTTACACTAGCAACAAGAGCCGCCAAACCATTTTCCACATTAAAACACCCAATTAACGGCCATCTTACTTCAGCAACTTCCTTACCGTGATGCAGGACTTTAAACGCCGAACCATTTTCTTCAATCAATTGAGCTGTCCATTGTGCATCGCCATCTAAACTCAGCTCGTCAATTTGCGAATATTGACCACGAGCAATAACTTCATTAAGTGCTTTATCATCTCGAGGCTTAATTGCAACACCACTCGCCGGGATAGTTCTCATCAGATAATGAAACTGCAATTGAATCGCTGCTAAATCAGGATAAATATCTGCATGATCAAATTCAAGATTATTTAAAATAGCAATTCTTGGACGATAATGCATGAATTTAGGACGTTTATCAAAAAAAGCACTATCATATTCATCTGCTTCGATTACAAACCATTTCCCCGAACCAAGACAGGAGCTTGTCTGAAAATCAGATGAGACTCCACCAATTAAAAATCCAGGATTAAGCCCTGCTTGATGTAAAATCCAGGCAACCATTGAAGTAGTTGTTGTTTTCCCGTGAGTACCAGAAACAGCGATCACTTGATATCTAGATAAAATATTTTCAGCAAGCCATTGTGGTCCAGACGTATAGGGTTTGCCTGCTTCAATTACAGCCTCAAGTACTGGCATACCTCTTTTAATGGCATTGCCCACAATAACCAAATCTGCTTGTAATGCTAAAGCAGTATCATCATAACCTTCAACCCAGGTTATTCCTTTTGCTGCAAGTAAGTCACTTACTGGTGGATAACAGTTAGCATCATTTCCAGTCACCTTATGCCCTGCATCACGCGCCAACAAAGCTAAGGCACTCATAAAAGTTCCGCTTATACCTAAAATATGTAAATGCATGATAATCCTAATCTCATTGTAATAAAGAAATAGTTAAAATATTAACCGCAATTAAACCAAATGCAGCCAATACAGATTGAATCGCTGTAGTGTTTAATGCGAACTTATATATATGTGCTGTAATAACAAACTGCCAAACTGATAATCCCAAACTCAAAAACAAATAAAGAATGCCAATAAATAAGAATAAAGGATTTCTTAAATTAACCAAAGAAAGATGTGGTGCAATAATCAATAAAGGAAGAACTAATATATGGATGATAATATTGATACAGTACAACGAAGTGACTGTCTGCACAAGTCTTGAGGTCAAGCCTTTAAAAAACAAAGCGAGATAAGTATAAATGATATAAGAGATAATCAAACATAGAGAGATGAATACATTATTTATCATATCCTCAGAAGAGTTGAAGTATGAATAATCCCATTCGATCGCCATAAGTAAAGCCAATAAAACGGCACTCAAAACCATACGAGTAATAGAGTAAGGTGTATTTTCTGGGCTTTCTTTTAATAAGCAAATATCCCAGTAACGATCAAATATTAGATGTAACATTTAAGTCTTCATTTTTTAATTAAATTTAACAGATTAGATGCAGCACAGCAGTCCTGCCACTAAGTTAAAAATTTTTGTCATCCCGCGAAGGAGAAAATCCATTCTTAAAGTGGCACTCTGCCTCACTAGAAATGGGTTCTCGTCTTCGCGGGAACGACAATTTTTTCCTTAACTTAATTCCAACAGAAACCCTGGATAAATGAATCTCTTATCCCAGTTACAAAATTATCTACTCTCAGATAATGATTCTTCTTTTTTCATTATTTTTTTTACCATTCCGAGCTGTTGTACAACAGGCTCATCCCACGGCCCTGAAATTTTATAGCTGTATGCCGAGATTTTTTGCATGCTCTGATTAATAATTTTATTCGCGACCCAAGCAGCAACCCCTGCTACAGGGCCGCCCGCAATAGTTGCAACAACGGGCAAACTCGCTGTTATATGCGGAGATATTTTCAAGCTCAGATCATAAGTATGTTTCACTAAGTCAAGATCTCCTTTCATACTTGCATAAGCAACAGGACCATCAAGATAACTATCTTGCGTACCCATAATTCCTTTATTCACAACAAAGTTTCCCTGAAAAATATCAAAACTATATCCTTGATGTGCCAAATCGCTAAAATCCAATTGTAAACGGCGAGGAATGGTCTGCAAACTTAGAATACTTAATAATTTACCTAGGCCTAGCTTTTCTTCTGTCTCCTTGCTTAAATGCGTAATTCTTCCGTTTTTAAGTTGTAAATACATAGTTCCTTTTAGCGAAGCAAGGGAAAATTGATACAAACTCTTTTTCCAACCCCCATGAAATTCCATATATCCTTTTTTTGCATGAACAGCAGGAGTTACATTCCAACGTTCTAAAGTTTTAGCTAAATTTGTGATATTCAGTTTTACATCAAGATTTGTCTGATTTACATTTTCTTTTTGCAGCCATTCTCCCTGAACATTAAATTGGTAGACTGGAGATGTAATCTGGCAATAATCCACTTTCCATTTTTCAGTGGTAGATTTACTCTTCAAAGTGACATCACCCACGTGTACTTTTCCCACGGACAAATTATCAACACGCAAATTAAGGTTTGGTATTTGACTTGGATGCATTTGCGTCGTTTCAGCAAACTCTTTACTTGCAGTATCCATCTTATTCAAATTTAAATGGTGGACATGACCGCTTAATTCATTGGTAGGCGCATGATAAATTAAGTCAGCAGCAATATTTTTTTGCTGTAGATTAAAAGACCAATCTTTGCTTGGTAATATTTTTGCTTTGACTGCAATCTCATTAAACTGCTGTTTCAAAAAACTAAATTTATCTATAGTGACATTAATAATTCGCAAATTATTTAATAGAGATGAGTCTGTCTTTGCTGAAGAAAATTGATTGTATATATCCTTCCATTCCTGAAGATCAAATCCTTTTATGACACCTACCACAGAAAGGCCAGGTAATTTTTGATTTACAGCATTCGCACTACCTAAACGCAACTGTCCGGAATCAAAGGCATAACCCTCTTTAGAATTTTTGAATAATAGATCCGCGCTTAAACGGTTATCATACTTACCTCGCAAATGCATTGATTTTTTCGCATTGAGCTCAAGAATTAATTCCAGGGGAGTCTTTTCATTTGATTTTTTACCTAGAGGTGCAGGTAAATTAACATCCATCCCCTCCAAAGTACTATTTAAACTGATGCTATCTGCTTCCGAGGGTTTATCACTTAATTTTAATACCGCATTCACATCTAATGAACCATCAACTAAAGCAAGCTGTGGCAATTTAAATTGGTTTTTCAAGGAATCAACGGTACATTTCCCATTGAGCGTAATTGTGGTTGCAGGCACAGGTGTTTTAATAGATTGAATTTTGATGTTCATTGGATGCCCCAAAATGGCAGCAAACAGGTAACTATCTGTTATCCCTGTTTCATTAAACATCAACTCGCCTGATAGATTTTGTACAGGAAAATGGGCTAATTCATGATTCACTGTAATAGTATTATTTTTAAAGGTAAGATTTCCTTTAGCAAGTACATCATCATTTTCTGGATATAATGGAACCTGTACGCTTAAATCGAGTAAGGCAGATCCTTTAATGGACAGCATTTTTAAAAGCGTTAGCTTTTTCCTTAAAGGAGAAGCCATAACATAATTAATCATTTTTTGTACTGATGCATCAATTTTTCCAGTCACCAGCAAATTTTCTTTATTTTTTCCGATGTCATTGATGCGTAAATGCATTTCTTTTGTAGGTACCCCCTGGAAATTAGCATGGACTATATCAATATTAAGATCACGATTTCTTAAATGAATAAATCCATCAATTTCTTTTATAGCCTGCCATTTGGAATTGATTGCTATCTCTCCGCCACTTGCATAACTCTCTATAATAAATTCGCCGCTATTATTATCAAAAGGGAAATCTTTTGCCAAACCATTAACTCTTACTCTTCCACTCGCATTAGCAATCTGTTTTACGTCATTTTTTAGCCAAAGATACAATTTAGGTTTCATGTATTTTTGGGGTAAAAATGGAACCCATTGTTGCCAATTTTTACCAGAAAATTCCGCACCAAGACGAACATGGCCCACAGATTGACGAGTTACTTGATCTACGGCGCCTTGCATACTTAATGTCAACTCAGGCTGGCTTACTACAAATCGCTCCATGCTAACTCGTAAACCATCATTTAACTCTTTCCAATCAAAAGCACCATTCAGTAAAGTTAATGTTTGCTCTGGATAACCATTGACATTTATCGAAGTGTTTTCAGAATCAAGCTCCAATCGCCCTTGTTCAGGTTGCCAGTTTATTACACCTGAAAGATTTTTTATTTGGGGAATATCATTCTTGGCATCCCATCCTAACTGTTCAAAACGCGTCAAAACATAATTTATAGAATAGTCATCAATGGAAAAATTAACTTCTCTTTTTTGTGATGTGTCAGTGGCATTTGGGGTTGTGCTTAGTATCGTCGAAGGCTCTGATTGCTCCTTTGCAATAGCCATGCTAAAAACTGGGATTGGAGGAATAACCGAAACATTGGTATTTAATGAGACAAGTACTTGAGTATCTTTTAAGACTCCCTGTGGCTTCATAGCCAATATATTTTGGATACTTTTAGGCCAGTTAATTGCATCAGAAAATAATGACTCGATAATGATTGATTTTACAAATAAAAGATAACTTTGCTGTTCTTTATTGTATTTGAGCAATAATCTATTCTCAGGCCAAGCCACCCCGCCAATACGCAATCTAATGGGATCAGCCTGGAGTTGCCAACCTAAGTTATCGGGTTTCCAGGAGAGATTGGCAAAGAATGATTGGATAAGTTGGCTATTCTGATTATTCAGCAATCTCCAGGCCAACCGCTTAAATGTTATCTGTGCTTGGACTGAAGAAACTGCACCATGATGCACATCAAGCCATAAATTAATATTGCCCTTACCCCCTTCAAAATGCTCAGTTGTCTTAGGAAACAAATTTTGCCATTGAGCAGGTATTATATTTTTAGCTGAAAAATAAAATTTCCCTTCAATGTCCTCAAAATGATCTGGATCAAAATAACCATCACCTAACAGTTGAAAATTAGTACTGCTTGTTTGTGCAAGTCGCGCCTCTCCTTTAAACTTATAATGTCCCCCGCGATTTGCTACCGATACATTTAGACCATTCACGGGAATCAAGCCCCCATCGCTAAAATGGAAATAAGCTGAAACATGCCTAATGACCAAATGTTCTTGTTGTGATAGCCAGCTCAACATCTGTTTGGTTTTCTCTGGCGTCATATCATTACTTAGTGGGTCGGTGGCCACACCATCAATAGACCAATGATTATCTATTTCTCTCAAGTTGAGATGCATGTCATCAATAAAGAGAACTCCCGGTTGGACCTGCCAATTCCACAATGATTTAAATAAGTTAATTCCGACAAGCAGTTTATTGATACGAAAATTATGCTCTGAATCATCTCCTAAGGTAACCTGGTTTAATTTAAGTACAGGTTGAAACCAGTACCATCCCGTTTCCATTGTTTGTATGGTTACAGGTTGTCCTATAAGAATTGATAGATGATGTTCTACTTCTCCTTTATATTCTTTTGCCCAAGGAGTTAGAGAGCGAAATATACTGGATAAAACAGCAAGAAGGATAATTAGGACAGCTAAAAGCATCCAAATTCTTTTTAATACTGTACTCACGCGTTGTGTTCGATTACTCATTGATTTTTTTACTATACCATTGCTTTTGCGCATACTCATCATTTTCTTTTTGTTCACTGCGCTGTAATTTGAGTTGCTCGATCTTGTTAACCCGGTCTACCAATTGGCTAACCCCCTCTTCAGAAATTTTTGTCTGTTTATACTTGCGTTCAGCCTTAGCCCTTACTTTTCCTAAATGAGCCAAATGTGCGTTTAATTGTATTAAAGCTGTATCCAAATGGCTAATAAAATCGATGCGATTACGTAATCGAGCAACTACCGTTCCCTGTTCACCAATTTTCTCAACTTGCTTTAAATAATCCTGTCGATAAGCAACTAACTGATCATGTTTTAACTTATTATGCTTAAATTGCTCCTGTGCTTTTAAAAACTCTTGATATGCAGCATGAGTTTCTTCTCTTTTAATCTGTAAAAGCTGTTTTAAGCGTTCCAATCGCTGACTCATCCATTAACTCCAAAAGATGATACTAACTGGGATAACATATCCACACTTTCCTTATAAAGAACGCGTTCATTGATACTTTGCTCCATATATTTTCGAATTTTATCTCGAGCTTGAATCGCCTTATCGAGATTCGGATCACTCCCAGTAGCATAAGCACCAAGCAATATGAAATCTTTATTTTTTTCATATAGTGATAAATTCTTTTTGAATAATAGCATATCATTCATTTGCTGCTCAGATACTATAGATTGCATTACTCGACTAATAGAAGCTTCCAAATCAATAGCAGGATATTGTCCTTCTTCAGCAATAGACCGACTTAAAACAATATGTCCATCCAAAATAGCCCGTGCTGCATCTGCAATAGGATCTTGCAGATCATCGCCTTCAGTTAAGACTGTGTAAAATGCAGTAATCGACCCACTACCAACCTCTCCGTTACCAGCACGTTCAACAAGTTTTGGCAGTTTGGCAAATACAGAAGGAGGATAACCTTTGGTTGCTGGCGCTTCTCCTATAGATAAAGCAATCTCTCTTTGCGCCTGAGCAAAACGAGTTAAAGAGTCTATTAGCAAAAGTACATGCTTGCCCTGATCGCGAAAATACTCAGCAATACTCGTAGCCACTTTAGCACCGTGTAAACGCATTAAAGGGCTTTCATCTGCCGGTGCTGCGACGACAACCGCACGCTTTAAACCTTCTTCACCTAAATTCAATTCGATAAATTCCTTGACCTCTCTACCACGCTCACCAATCAAACCCACAACAACCACGTCAGCTTTGGTAAATCGCGTCATCATTCCTAACAAAACGGATTTTCCTACTCCTGAGCCTGCAAATAATCCAATTCGTTGACCACGTCCAACAGTAAGTAATCCATTAATTGCACGTATCCCCACATCTAAAGGTGTATCAATGACTGCTCTTTTTAAAGGATTGATCGCAGGACTAATTAAAGGGTATACCTCACTTAACTCAAGAGGAGGACCTCCATCTATAAGAACTCCGGAACCGTTTATAACTCGCCCTAGTAATTGAGCTCCTACTTCAACCTGAGCAACACGTCCAGTTGGGGTGATAATCATCCCGGGAGCAAGTCCCTGAATCGCACCAATGGACATCAAATATACACGATCTTGGCTAAAGCCAACTACTTCGGCGTCAATCGTATGTGATTCGTCGATAGTAATAAAACAACGCGCACCAACAGGTTGATTAAAACCTTTAGCCTCTAGTGTGAGGCCAACAGCCCGACTTATGCGACCACAATGTAATAATCCTAACTGCTTTTTTTCGCGAATTTCGGACAGTATTTTGATCAGATGTGACTCATAAACGTTCATCCGTTCATCCTAATTTTGCAAAGGTTCAATCAGATCGCGAGTAACGTACTTTGTGAACAAAGTGGCTAAACGGGTATATACTCGACCATCTAATTCGCTATAGTCACCTTTTAAATAAAAATCGCCTCGATTTAATAAAGGATCTGCTATCAAAATCTCTTGCAGACCAGGTATTTCTTTTTCACCAAATTCGTTTTTGACCCAGTTAACATCTTCTGGATGCATGGCAAGCACTTTATAGGCTTGTAGGGAAGGCAACTCGGATTTGATGGTGTGGAGTAAATCGTTTAACTTATCAGGATTAACGGATAACTCCACACCAATACAATGCTGAGTTAACCAAATTATTGTTTGAATTATTTCTTGCGTCACTTGCTCATCTACAAGTTTTACTGGTTTTTGTAGCAGATCAAACCAATATATAAACTTTTTCCTTTTTTCATTAATTTCAGCTTGCGCTTGTTGCATGCCTTCTGCATAGCCTTTTTCTCTAGCTTCCTGCTTTAAACGCTCACACTCAGCACGAAAAAGCTCCTCTTCATTAATTTCAACTTTCGCTTCATTATTTACAATCGATTCATATTCCCATGTACTAAACTCACTGCTCTTCTCTTTTTTCTTTAGGTAAGGCTCGAATTCATCCGACATATACTTATCATCCCTGAAAATCATATCCAATCATAAAATGTAACTTTAGTGCGGTGAACTCAAAGAAAATAAACCCCAGTTCCTTGCACTATAGCGCCATCCACTAAGCCCTATACATCGTTGCAAGCTCGTTCGGCTCAGGTCATGTACTTGAACTTGAGTACACTCCTTCACTTCTCTTGAATTGCGCCTTACCTAGAACTTAGTGGATGACGCCATACAACCCATACGTTAAATCATCTCATCCCCACCTTTGGAGCCTAGTGCGATCTTACCTTCTTCTGCAAGGCTTTTTGCTATAGCCAGAATATCACGTTGGGCACGCTCTACATCCACTACTTTAACAGGGCCTTGTAACTCAATATCCTCTCGTAATAAATCAGCGCCGCGTTTAGACATATTAGAGAATATTTTTTCCTTAGTAGGCTCGGTAGTTCCTTTCAAAGCCAGTTTTAATTGCTCAGGCGTTACATCACGCAATAACGTTTGCATGCTTCGATCATCCATATCCACCAAATTCTCAAAGACAAACATTTTGTCTCGGATTTTTTCGCTTAGCTCTTCATCCCAATCTTTAATTTTATTGAGTACTTCTTCCTCCATAGCACCATCAAAATAGTTAATTACGTCAGCAACGCTCTTAATGCCTCCTACAGAGGCAGATTTACTTACTTTCTGACCACTAAGTTGTTTCTCTATCACTTGTCCTAGTTCGGAAATGGCTTCTGGTTTTACTGTATCAATATTACACATCCGCAATAATACCTCCGAGCGTTTCTCCACACTAAAATAGCGCACCACTTCAGCTGCTTGTTCACTATCCAAATGGATTAATATCGTTGCAATAATTTGTGGATGCTCATTACGTATTACATCAGCGATTAATCGACCATCTAACCATTTTAAACGGTTAAGTCCGCTGTCTTTATCAGAAATCAGGATTCGATCAATAAATGGAGTCGCTTTTTCTAGTCCTAAAGCTTCAATGAGTACCGTTCGTAAATAATGCTCAGTATCTACCGTTAAACTAGTTTGCTCCCCAATAGCATTCGTAAATTCAACAAGCACATTTTCCATTTTCGCCTTGGTAACATTATTGAGCGTCGTCATCGCGACCCCCACCTTTTGTACTTGTCTCGGTTCGAGATGTTTTAATACTTCAGCAGCATTTTTTTCGCCCATGCTTAATAGCAAGATAGCAGCACGCTCAATCCCATCCATAATTACCCCCGATCAACCCAATTTTTAACTACCTGTGCTACGCGCTTGGGTTCTTTATCAACAACCTGGCGTAATAAATTTAACTGTGATTCATAATCATTTGCTTCTTTGATTGAAATTGTCCCATCATAGGTCAAATCTGCTATAGGTTGCTCATCATCCGTAACCCCTCTGACATTTCGATTGCTAGCGAGTGTTTTTAACATTGGCCTTAGCACACCAAAAATTAAAGCTAAAACAAATAAAGCGGCTGCCGTTTGCTTCACTATGGACCAGAAAATATCTTTTTGCCAAAAACGCTCTTCAGGAATAGCAGCTATAGGATCAGGTTTAACAAAATCAGTATTGATCACATTTAAACTATCACCACGTTGTGCATTTAATCCAATTGCATCTGCAACAAGTAATTTAATTTGCTGTATTTCCTTTTGCGTTAAAGGAGTTTTAGACATTTTTTTAGTTTTCTCATCCCTTACGGCTTTGTTGTCTACCAAAACCGCAACAGTGAGTCGTTTAATCGTTCCAGGTTGATTTTTGGTATGGCTAATTGTTTTATCCAGCTCAAAATTCTTAGTACTTTGTGTGCGCGAATCAATGGATTGGCTGGTATCTGACGCTGCCTGGGGTTGTGGTTGTGCATTTGGTGGTACATTTTTAGGGGGGGCGTTCTTGGGAGTAAGAGCAGGATTAGCCTGCGGTGTATTAGATAAAGTACCAGGCACTCCAACTGCTTCATTTGAAACATTACGTTTCTCTTCCATGGTTTGTTCACTACGTAAAGAAGGCAGTTCAGGATTAAACATTTCTTGCGTTTGTTCATAACTGGTAAAATCTATATCAGCAGAAACTTTTGCTCTAACCCGTCCATAACCAAGTATTGGTGTTAAAATATCTTGAATTTTTTGAGCATATTGATGTTCCAAATTTTGTCTGTAATCTAAAAAGCGCTCTGTATCTGTAAAAAGAGTTTGCCCACCGCCTTCATTTAACAATTGACCATCTTGATCAACAACCGTCACCCGACTTGCAGAGAGATTTGGAATGCTGGATGCAACCAAATTTACAATTGCTGCAATTGTATGCTTTTTAAGCTCCAAACCTGAATAAACATCTAGAAAAACAGAAGCACTAGGCTCATGAGCATCACGAACAAAAGCCGATTCACGTGGAATTGCTAAATGAACTCGAGCTGATTTAATATCATTGAACTTACTTATAGTACGGGCAAGCTCAGCCTCCAGCGCTTGCTTGTAACGCGCGTTTTCCATGAATTGACTACTGTTAAACGCATTAGAGCTGGAAAAAAGTTCTTCTGAAGCCACAGGATCACGAGGCAATCCTTCCATTGCCAATTTAAGACGTACGTTTTGCAGATTATCGGCCGCAACCATAATCATGCTATTGTTATTATCAATCTTAAAATCAAAGCCATTACGCTCAAGGGCAGAGACTACTTCAGCCGCATCACGCGCATTCATTTGTGTGTATAAAGGAACATAATTCGGATCACGAGACCATAAAACAACCGCTAAACCGATGGCAATACTTGCAGCAACTCCCACAAGTAAACCAATTTGACGCGCAATAGAAAGATTTGCAAACTTTGCTGCCACTGTTGATGCACTATCAGCCAATGCCATTTCAAGCTCCTAATTATACTGGCATATTCATAATGTCTTGATACGCTTGTACCACTTTGTTGCGAACCCGAACAGTAGCTTCAAGCCCCAAATTGGATTTTTGGGCCGCTATCATTACTTCTCCTAAACTCACGTTAGGATCACCCATTTCAAAACGTGTTTTTAAAGAGTCTGCAGATTGATTTAACTCATTGACCTGATTTAATGCTTGTTGAAATACCGTACCAAAAGGAGCTTGATTTGTTTCTGTTTCAATCACTGCACCTTCAGCCTTGGCAGACATTGTCTTTATCTGATTTAGCAGATTAACCGTATTAATATCACTCATCCCTATTTACCTCATAATTATTTGGCGTTTTATCCCTTTTTCTGGTGACCAAGGTCATAGCAGCCTCTTATGTCATCGCACCAAGGTGATACAATTTTTTATACTGTATACCCTTCCTCTCGCATTTTTGCTAATTTATAGCGTAATGTTCGTTCACTTACCCCCAATAAAGCTGCGACTTTCTGTCTATTTCCTTCATTCTCTAATAAAGTTTTTTCAATTAATTCAAATTCATGAATTTGCAAATTTTTACTGTTAGCGGCCGGGGTAGTTTCAGGAACCAAGGTCGCGTTTAATGACAATTGTAAATGCTCTGCTTCTATAATGCCTTGAGTTTGTAAAACTAATGCTCTTTGAATTACATTATCTAATTCCCGCGCATTTCCCGGCCATGGGTAAGCCAACATCAGCTTCTGAGCTGCTGGACAAATCACCGGAACCACAGGTTGCTTATGCTGGCAATGTTTACGAATTAAATAGTTAGCCAAGGGAATTATGTCATTCTTTCTTTCACGTAAAGGATGCCACTGCAATGGGAATACATTCAAACGATAAAACAAGTCTTCCCTAAACCGACCAGCCTTCACTTCATCCTTAAGCTGTCGGTTGGTGGTAGCCAGAATGCGTACATCCAAACTAATTGTTTTATTAGCTCCAATTCGCTCCACTTCTTTTTCTTGTAATACTCGAAGCAATTTAGCTTGTAAACTTAAAGGCATTTCACTCACTTCATCAAGAAGCAAAGTTCCCCCTTGTGCCTGTTCAAACTTTCCAGCCGTTGATTTATAAGCTCCAGTAAATGAACCTTTTTCATAACCAAATAAAGTAGCCTCGAGCATTTGCTCCGGAATTGCAGCACAATTAATCGCAATGAAAGGTTGTTTTTTCCGGGGTGAATGATCATGAATAAAATGAGCTAAGACCTCTTTACCCGTGCCACTCTCTCCACTAATCATCACACCGACATCCGATTGGGCCACTTTTAATGCCATAGTCAGTAAGGCCTGACTTTTAGGATCCTGGGCAATGGGCTCTCCAGTATCCTCATCAAACTCCACTTTAATGTATTGATTTATTTTTTCAGTTAACACTTGGGCACTAAATGGCTTTTGGAGGTAATCTACCGCACCGTTATGAAGAGCATTCACCGCATCTTGTACTGATCCATAAGCAGTCATCAAAATTACAGGTAGCCCAAGTCTTCTTTTTTGAATCTCAGCTAATAGCTGATTTCCATCAAGTTCATCCATGCGAATATCCGTTAGTACCACTGATGGATTATGAATTTCTAGAAGCGCCAAAGCTTCCTTGCCATCTTTAGCAGTAATATATGTATGGCCAGCAATAGTCATTGTTTCAGCCAGCGCTTCCCTTAATACTGGATCATCTTCAACGATTAAAACATGACTCATAAAAAGTCCTTTTTCTAAGTGTTATAAAAAGGATATCATCCAGGGCGCGGTAAAGCATCTCCCGAATGCATTTTAAAAACTTAAGCAGGAGACACTTCAACATGCTCAGGATGACGACTTAAAATATTACGGCAAAAACAAATTAACTTGAGTTCCAACTCCTTCCGTAGATTCCAGACTCAACCGTCCGCCGTGTGCTTTTACTACAGCATAAACAACCGCCAAACCTAAACCATTTCCTTGTGCCTTTGTAGTATAAAAAGGGGAAAAGGCCTGGTTCTTTACTTCTTCAGTCATTCCTTTACCATTGTCCTCTACTGATATTTGTATACCTGAATCATCCATAGATGCAAGTGTTAAATTAATTTCTGTTGCATCAGATTGCAATGAATTGATCACCAAGTTTAAAACAGCACCAATTAATGACTCTGCATGAACTAATGACTCACTGGAAATCAGCTGATTGTTCACATTGAATGTTACATTACGAGCTAAAACATAAGGCTGCGCACGTTGTACGAGTAAGGAACACCAATAGTTCATATCCATACGTGTCGGCTCTATTGTAGTGCCTCGTGCAAACAATAATAAGTCCTGAATTTGCTGCTCAATACTGGTATGACACTCTTGCAATCGATGAATCCAATTTTGGGTACGCACATCCAAATCAGGAAGATTATTCAAATGTTCTGTATACAACATCGCTGAAGCCAAAGGAGTTCTGATTTGATGTGCGAGCTGTGCAGTCATTGTGCCAATTGAGACTAATCGTTTTTCATTTTCTTTAGCCTTCTCATAATCCCGCGTAGCAGTTATATCAGTTAAACTGACCAATATGCCCGGCAAACTGTCAAAAGTTGCAATCGCTACATGGACTCGACGACCATCTGCCAGAGATACTTCATGTCCATCATCAGCACGAGGAACAAAAGCGCGTAAAATCACATCCAACCATAATGAATCGAGTAACCCATACCCCAGCATTGCTTCAGCTGGTGGATTTAACCACACAATTCGTCCTTGAGAATTGATGATTACCAAAGCAGTTGGCAAGCTGGATAAAATATCCCACTCAGAAAGAGGTATTTGCGGTCTTACAGCACATGTTTGGTAATTAGAATAATGCATACTGGATGAAATTATTTTAATTAATTAAGATGACTGTAACAAATTTAGAGTAAAATGAAAATATATTTAAAATCATACAATTAATCCAAACTCCATTTTTTCTTTCTTGCATTTGATATTATAAATAAATTTATGCATAATGTATTTTTACTTGATATTATTACTGCCTAATATGCTACTAACATGCTTACCACAAATGATGATGCGCTACCTGGACACTGTTGTCGAGGTTGGGCGGAGTTATTTGTAAATAGCGCTAACAAACTAATCCTCTCCAATACCAGTGTTCAGGCTTCGCGATACTGGTTTTTCAACCTTCAAACCAATACAAAGCGCTCAAATTAAAATTTTGCATAAAAATTTTAGCTTTGGCTATCATATGAGTTAATTTTGATGGAAATCACGGCTCATGACTTTCATCTAAAAAGGTTTTTTGCAGAATCAAGCTATAAGTTAACTGATAATTAACAAATAATTGGTTGACATTTTGGCAGTGAATCAGGTGATTATTATGACAAAATGCAAATATGAATTTTCTAATGAACTTAAAAGGAGTAACTCAACTTTCGAACTCAATGGAGTGATATACACTCCACTTCGAGGCAATCCAGGTGGATATACTTCCATCAACAGATTTTTTGGCATAGAAAACAAACCCAGTTTCATTGTTAAAAAACCTAGATATAAGAGCAAAGATAGTGAGGAAATTATTAATTTTTATGCAACTGCCTACGAAAAAGAAAAAACAATATGGAATACAGTATATCCAGAAAAAAAAGCAGACTTATTTAGGGATAAAAATGGCCAGATTCGACTGGTTTTACCGTTTTTAAATGCTTCTCCAGTAAGTTATAGTTTAAGTGATTATCGTGCAGATCCCCTGACTTATTGCCAACAAATACTTGCTATTGTGGATGAGGTTCATAGATTTCACAGCTTGGGGTTACGTCATGGTGACTTGAAGCTGGACAATATTTTAATAGAAAAAAAGGAAGACGGTACCTTTAAAGCCTACTTGATTGACTTTGGCAACGTATACAAAATATCTAATCCCGATCATGAAGATCCGGATTGGATTCCTCGCGATTGTAATGCATTAATTCTTAATTCGTTAACAAGTTGCATCACGGGATTACGCAAACGCCATTCATTGTTTTACAGTTATACATCTCTTGGCTTGCTCAAAAAAGAATTGCTAGAAGAAATAGAAAATCTAAGTGCAGAGAATAAATTGTACTCTAGAGCATCATTGTAAAATATATAACCTGAGTGAAGTGTCACAGAACTCAGGTTAAGATTCTCGCTTTTTTTCATCCAGTGATTTTAAAAAATCTAACTTCTCGGCAATCTTTATTTCTAGACCACGACTTACTGGCTTATACCAGCCGGGTTCTTGCATCCCTTCAGGTAAGTAATGTTCTCCAGCAGCATAAGCATGGGGTTCATCATGAGCATAACGATACTCTTTTCCATATCCTAGCTTTTTCATTAAACGGGTAGGAGCATTGCGCAAATGAATAGGCACTTCTCGAGATTTATCCCGTTTTACAAAATCCATAGCCTCGTTGAACGCGACATAAGCTGCATTACTTTTTGCAGCAATTGATAAATAAATGACGGCCTCCCCCAGAGCAAGCTCTCCCTCAGGAGAACCCAATCTTTCGTAAGTAACTGCAGCATCATTTGCAATTTGAACAGCTCGTGGATCAGCTAAACCAATGTCTTCCCATGCCATTCTCACAATACGCCGTGCCAAATAACGAGGGTCTACTCCCCCATCTAACATACGGCATAACCAATAAAGTGCTGCATCAGGATGAGAGCCACGCACTGATTTATGCAGCGCAGAAATTTGATCGTAAAAATTTTCGCCGCCTTTATCAAAACGCCTGACCTGCTCTGTCAGTGAATTCATAACAAATTCTTTAGTGACATGTATATTATTCATTGTGGTGCATGCTGCAAGCAATTGTTCAAGGCTATTTAATAACCGTCGGGCATCACCATCGGCAAATCCGATAAGCATTTCTATCGCATCATCATCAAACTGGATATGAGATAAAACAGCCTTATATGCTTTTTGGAACAAACGTTTTAATTCTTCATCAGTCAAAGACTTCAAAACATAAACTTGGGCGCGTGACAGCAAAGCTGAATTTACCTCAAAAGAAGGATTTTCAGTAGTAGCCCCTATGAAAGTCACTAAACCCGATTCAGTATAAGGTAATAATGCATCTTGTTGCGCTTTGTTAAAACGATGAATTTCATCAATAAACAATAAAGTATGTTTACCATAGGTCAGATTTTCTTGGGCTTTTTCAACTGCAGCGCGGATGTCCTTAACACCGGAGAAAACTGCGGAAAGCGCTATCCATTCGCAGTCAAAAGCTTCAGCGGCAATGCGGGCAATCGTCGTTTTACCAACTCCTGGCGGCCCCCATAAAATCATTGAATGAAGCTTTTTCCCAGCAAAACTAAGCTGTAAGGATTTTCCTTCTCCCAATAAATGACTTTGCCCAATTACTTCATCCAGACTTTTGGGTCTTAAAAGTTCTGCTAATGGTGGTGTGGGCATCGTCTTAAATAAGCTCATTGCCGAACCACATCAACCCCTTTTGGCGTTTTGAATTGAAATAAACTAGCAGCCAATTTAGGGTTTAATTTGATTTGCAATAATTGGACCGTTGTTACTTGACCCAATTGATCATAAAGCTCCAGACCTGTTAAGGTATTTTGGCGAAACATCAATTTTATCCGTTGGAAATTTGCTTTAGGTGATTTTGATTTCAAATCAAAAACAAGCTCATTACCCACATTACTCTGAGCCACTTTAAAATCTCGGGTTACAGTATCGTCATAACCACTCAAGAATAAAGCAGCAGTTCCTCCTAAACCTTTTTGTTGCGTTTTAACAGTTACTTGCTCCAGATCCTTGTCATAGACCCAAATTTTCTGACCATCAGCTACCATTAACTGCTCCATAGGCTGTGTCGTCTGCCAACGAAATCGACCCGGTCTTTGTAATGCCATAGTCCCTGATGAACGAGATACTACTCGATGTTTTGCTTTTACTGTTTGCTTAAAAACAGCTGTCATTGAGCGAATACCATTTAATTTGGCCTGCAACAATGCATCAGGTGTTTCACAATATCCTGCGATAGAAACACTCAAGAGTAATGCGATTAATATTTTTTTCATTGTTAATCCTCCGTCACGGATGACACCAAGACATCACGATAACCGCCATCTAATGGGCCCACAATTCCTGTTCGCTCCATTTCCTCAACCATTCTTGCTGCACGGTTGTAACCTATTTTTAAACGTCGCTGAACTGCAGAAATACTTGCCTTGCGCGTTTGAATAACGAACTCTACTGCTTGATCATAAAGAGGATCATCATCCTCAGCCGTGGATTGGCCGTCTTCATCTGTTCCCCCTTCATTACCATCAGCAGTTAATTTTAAAATATCATCAATATAATCAGGTTCCCCTCGAGCACGCCAGTCATCAGCAATACGATGAACCTCTTTGTCATCAACAAACGCGCCATGAACACGTAAAGGTGCTCCGCTCCCTGGTGCCAAATAGAGCATATCTCCATGTCCTAATAATTGTTCAGCACCTTGTTGATCTAATATAGTACGAGAATCAATTTTTGACGAAACTTGAAACGACATCCTTGTAGGAATATTTGATTTAATCAACCCAGTCAAAACATCCACCGAGGGTCTCTGTGTCGCAAGAATCATATGAATTCCAGCAGCACGGGCTTTTTGAGCAATGCGTGCGATTAACTGTTCTACCTTCTTCCCTACAACCATCATCATGTCGGCAAGCTCATCAATCACGACGACAATATGGGGTAAAGGCTCTAACTCTGGAGCTGTTTCATCCATTGAATCAACAGGCTTCCATAAAGGATTAACTAAAGATTGGCCATCAGCAATCGCTTCGGCGATTTTACTATTGAAGCCTGCCAAGTTTCTTACGCCCAAAGCAGCCATCAGTTTATAACGACGTTCCATCTCTTCGACACACCAACGCAAAGCACTGGCAGCCTCTTTCATATCGGTAACCACAGGAGTCAACAAATGCGGAATACCATCATAAACTGATAGCTCCAACATTTTAGGATCAACCATAATAAGTCGTACCTGATCGGGGGTTGCCTTAAACAAGATACTTAGAATCATGGCATTAATACCAACTGATTTACCAGACCCTGTTGTCCCAGCAACCAATAAATGCGGCATTTTTGCCAGATCAACCACTACAGGGTGTCCTGCAATATCAACGCCTAAGGCTAAGGTTATCGGCGAATGCGCCTGTTGATATACCTCCGCTAATAAAACATCCGATAATCGAACAGTTTCTCGCGAATGATTGGGTAGCTCTAACCCAACTACAGTTTTACCTGGAATTACTTCAACAACACGAACTGAAATTACGGATAAGGACCGGGCTAAATCTTTAGCCAATGCAGTCAATTTGCTTACTTTAACCCCTGCTGCCAATTGTAATTCAAAGCGAGTGACCACAGGTCCCGGATGTACAGCTACCACTCCAGCCTGAATGCCAAAATCCAGTAAATGTTGTTCTACTTCCCGTGATAAATTCTCCAGCTCCTGATGCGTGTATCCACCCATTGGTTTTCCAGGTTGTCCTTTATCTAATAAGCTTAGAGAGGGTAATTCACCGGAAGTACTTACTTTAGGAATACGGATTTCTTTTATTTCCTTAACTGGTTTAACAATTTCAGGTTTTACTTCATTAGTAATTAAAATAGGAGGAGCTACCACCACCTCACTTTCTTTCTCTACTTTTGGTTTAAATAATTTCGGAGCAGGTTTTTCGCGAGGTGTTTTGGTTATTTCTTTTGACTTTGAACGCTCGACTTGGGCCTTAAAAAGAGCCACTACTTTTTGTATTGCCTTAGAAACATAATTTACAGCGAATAATGTATAAAAACCAATAAGTTCAATCGCCCTTATCCAGGATAAACCGGTTAACCATGTAGTCCCTACTAAAAGCATAGCCAATAGAACTAAGCTTGCTCCATATAAATTCAGCATTTGATACCAACCGCCACCAACAGCCTGTCCTATAAATCCTCCGGCACCATGAATAGAATCCAATTGATTCATCTCTGCCTCGAGGCTTAATAAACCGCAGCCTCCAGCAAACATAAGCATCAATCCAACAGAACGAAGAACTAAAACACGTTTATCAAGAGTTTTTAATGCACGAAAATCGTGCAATAAGGCCCAGGAAATATAAACAAAAGCGATAGGTACCAAATAGGCAAAATATCCAAATACAAAATACAGCGCGTCCGCAATATATGCGCCCACTTGTCCGCCTGAATTTGCAACAACTGCTCCAGCTCGTGAAGCATGGGAAAATCCAGGATCACTGATTTTATAAGTTAGTAAAGACAAGAGCACAAAAAGAGCACTTGTTAAAATTAATATAAAACTACCCTCGCTAAGTCGCTTTACAACATAGCTAGGCATGTGTTTTTTGGATGCACCAGATTTTTTTCCTGAATGTTGTTTTTCCATAGGTATTTTCATATCGTTGTTTTTGTCATAATATTCGCCATCTTAACACAAAATATCAAAATATTAAGGAAGGCAGAGATAATGAGCTCAAGCAATCATCACCGCTTAATCATATTAGGTTCAGGACCAGCAGGTTACACCGCTGCAGTCTATGCTGCAAGAGCCAATCTTCATCCAGTTTTAATCACTGGAATGCAACCAGGAGGTCAATTAACGACGACGACGGATGTTGATAACTGGCCTGGTGACATCGAGGGATTACAAGGCCCTGCCCTGATGGAGCGTATGCAAAAACATGCAGAACGCTTTGATACTCAAATTATTTTTGATCATATTGTTAAAGCTAATTTAGCACAAGCACCTTTTACACTGCATGGTGACAGTGATATTTATACCTGTGATGCGTTGATCATCGCTACTGGAGCTTCTGCACGATATCTGGGGTTAGAGTCAGAATCAGCTTATCAAGGCCGAGGGGTTTCTGCCTGCGCCACATGTGATGGCTTTTTTTACCGCAATAAAGCAGTCTGTGTTATTGGCGGAGGAAATACTGCAGTTGAAGAAGCGCTTTATTTGTCTAACCTCGCTTCTTCCGTAACCTTAGTACATCGACGCGACAGCCTGCGTGCTGAGAAAATCCTTCAGGATAAACTCTTTGAAAAAACACATAACGGCAATATTAAAATAATTTGGAACTCCACTCTTGATGAAGTCATTGGCGATGATAAGAAAGTAACTGGAGCTTTAATTCGTAATGTGCAAAATGATACAAAGGAATTGTTAAATGTCGATGGTGTATTCATTGCTATAGGACACACACCTAATACTGATTTATTTAAAGATCAATTGATCATGAATAATGGTTATATCGTTATCAAATCAGGACTGGAAGGTATGGCAACCAGCACTTCTATTCCCGGCGTATTTGCTTGTGGTGATGTTGCTGATCATGTGTACCGACAAGCCATTACCTCTGCTGGTTTTGGTTGTATGGCGGCTCTTGATGCAGAGCAATACTTGGATTTGAATTTAGGAAAATAGCGTTTAATTGAAATCTGGTGTGCGGTGAAGCTGATTTATAATAAAACAACTCTGCTTTGCTGCCCCAAATAGATCCGCCACTTATGCTGACTCTGGTGTTTTATTTTGATGAAGCATTTTCAACATAATATCTTTACCCATAGCTTCAATCATTTTCATAAATAAGGGAGGGTTTTTTTCTTGTAAGCGGCGTAAATCGGAATAACGCCAATATAAAAAATCTACGGGTTCTCGTGAATATATGGTAGTGCTGGCTTTACCGTCTCTAAAATAACTCATCTCACCAATAAAGTGATAAGGACCTACTTTTATAATAGCTCCATCTACTTCAATATAAACCAAACCTTCAGTGATCAACATTAAATTTTCTACAGGTTCCCCTTTAGTCAGCATTTTTTTATTGCTGGAAGTACCTCGGTAACTTAATTTAATCAGGCGAATAAAATCACTCGTTTGCATACTTGAAAAGAATAAATCTTTTATTTGTTGCAAATCATAAGGCAAGTCTCTAGGCATCATATCTCTTAACAAAATACCAATCTGTACAAAATTAATCATTAATGATGCGATAGCCCAATATGCAACTGGAGGTACATCAGCCAATGCACCATAGAGCAAAAACGATAAATCAGATAGTATAAATATTGTACGAAGAAAGAGTACTTTTCTAAAACAAAGACTCAAAAGCATTAAAATATTTCCCAGGCTATACAAATAATCCAATTGGTTCCTCCAGTTCTTGTTTCATCTAGAAAAAAGTAGTTGCAGCAAGTTCAACTGCTTTTTCTAGGTTTATAATAATTGTAGAATAAAAAAGATTTGTAAGAGAAAAATTCTTGATAAATCTAGGAGATTGTATTGAGCCATGAAACGCACTTCTTTCCAAATCCAGAAACAAGCGATGACCAAGGTCTATTATTCATTGGTGGTGATTTAGAACCCCAGCGTATACTTCAAGCTTATAGACAGGGAATTTTTCCTTGGTATGAGCCAGGGACGCCTATTCTCTGGTGGTCTCCAAACCCAAGGCTCATATTGATTCCCAATGAGTTTAAAGTGTCTCGCAGTTTACAAAAATCATTAAAAAAATCCTTCAGATTTACAATAGATACAGCATTTAAACAAGTAATTACTGCGTGTGCTACGTGTACTGAACGAATAAATAATACCTGGATTACGAAAGAAATGATTGAAGCATACACTCGCTTACATACTATGGGCTATGCTCATTCCTTTGAAATATGGTATGAAAATGAACTTGTAGGAGGCTTATATGGACTCAGTTTAGGCCATGCTTTTTTTGGTGAATCGATGTTCCACAGGATAACAGATGCCTCAAAAATTGCTTTTTATTATTTATGCAAAACAATGGCAGACTGGAGTTTTGATTTTATTGACTGCCAAATTCCAACCACCCATTTACAAAGTCTAGGCGCCAAAGTTATCGGACGAAAAGAATTTCTTCACATGCTATCCCAGTCATTAAAACATCCTACAAAACAAGGTCCTTGGAATATCATTTTGCCTTAACATTTCAAATAGCAACAACAGTGTACTATTATTATACGATATAGACATACCATTACCATTTCATCCTGTTATGGCTTCAATGATTGACAATGTGGTCACTAAATAACCCGGAGTATTCGTCTATGGATTCGAAACAAAATAATGAATCAGAGTCTAAAGTTCCTATTATTTTCGGAAAACTTAGCAGTAACCAATTACATGATATTTTGGAAAACCACGGTGCCACAAAAAAAGAAACTAAGGCTGTATTCTTAATACGAGATAATTCAGCAGGAATAATGACTGTTTCATATTACTCTCAAGAACATGAAATGGTAAAACATCTCCGATTTGGATTAACCCATGACGGTTGGAAAATAGTTCCTAAGCCTCCTAAAGAACCTGCATTTACAGATACACTTGAAGTAAAAGCAAAATATATGCAAGATAAAGTAACATTTGATGATGAAATGCAACGCTTTCTCAATACTGCAAAAATGCTATTTGAACAAAGTGTTACTCCAGAACAGATTAAAACACTGTGTATTGAATTACAAAAAAATGAATTTAATTTGCATGGACTGATTAGACCCACTCGAACACAAGTTAGTCTAGAGAAACACTATGTTGACTATGTTGGCAATGTATTTATAGCTGAGGATATTCCTGGATTAGTTAATACCAATAAAGCAAGATAAGAGAAATTATATTAATACCTGAGTCTATAATGTCTGTAGTAAACGAATCATGAAATAATGCCAAATAATTAAATTTTAATGGGCCTAGATTGCCATTTTCTTCATTTTAGTGCAGTATACACGCAGTAAGTATATAATAATAAACCTTATAAATTTGGTACATCACTGAGAGACCTATGGCAAAAGAAGATCATATAGAAATGGCTGGAACGGTTATAGATACCTTACCCAACACCATGTTTCGTGTTGAATTAGAAAATGGACATGTTATCACTGCCCACATTTCTGGTCGTATGCGTAAAAACTACATTAGAATTTTGACTGGTGATAAAGTCAAAGTCGAGTTAACTCCCTATGACTTGTCCAAAGGTCGCATTATATTCCGCGATAAAAACTAAGTAGTATCTTATAAAAAATTTTCTTTAAAAACATGAAGCTCGAGAGCGGCAAAACAAACTCGAGCTTCGTTTTGCCGCTCCTTATCTATAAACTATAAAGCTTCAAATATTGCAGCAGCTCCCATGCCAGTGCCAATACACATGGTGACCATGCCATATCGTCCTTTAGTTCTTTTTAATCCATGCAATAAAGTAGCTGTTCTTATTGCACCTGTTGCGCCTAAAGGATGTCCTAAGGCAATAGCTCCACCTAAAGGGTTCACTTTGGTTCGTGGAAGATCAAGCTCTTTAATCACTGCTAAAGCTTGCGCTGCAAAAGCCTCATTGAGCTCTATCCAATCCAACTGATCTAAAGTGATACCAGCTCGTTTTAAAGCAACTGGAATTGCTTTGATAGGACCAATCCCCATAATTTCAGGAGGAACCCCAGCGACAGCATAACTTAATAATCGTCCCATTGGTTTTAAATTATATTGGTGTAAAGCCTCTTCGCTAGCCAATAAAGCAATACCTGCACCATCACTGGTCTGTGAGCTGTTTCCTGCGGTAACCGTTCCCTTTGCAGCAAAGACTGGTTTTAATTTAGAAATAACCTCATAAGAAGTATCGGCTCGTGGTCCTTCATCATCATGAACCCATTTTTTCTTCATTATTACTGCGGCATTTTCTAAATCTGCCTGTCTTATGGTAATTTCTACGGGACTGATCTCTGCTTTAAAGTCCCCACGTTGCTGTGCTGCTACCGCTTTTTTATGACTTTCAGCAGCAAACTCATCTTGTTGCTCTCGAGTAATCTCCCAGCGTTTTGCAACATTTTCAGCGGTAATACCCATCCCGTATGCAATTGCGATATCGTCATTATTGAATATCACAGGATTCGCCGTGTATTTATTTCCACCTAAAGGAACCATAGACATGCTTTCAACACCACCAGCAAGAGCTAAATGCATATCACCACTACGTATAGACTCTGCAACAGTAGCAATACTTTGCACCCCAGAAGAACAAAAACGATTAATTGTCATTGCGGGAACAGATTGAGGTAAGTCAGCAAGTAACGATGCAATACGTGCTACATTCATGCCTTGCTCTGCCTCAGGCATAGCACAACCTATTACAACGTCTCCGATCTCCTGATGATCTACTGACGGATTCCGTTTCATTAAATTTCTGATCACATGGGCCAATAAATCGTCGGGTAAAGTATTCTTAAATACACCGCGTGGTGCTTTACCTACTGGGGTACGTAATGCGTCAACTATATATACATTAGTCATTTTCAAATCTCCCTTAGTTGCGTAACGGCTTGCCAGTTTCTAGTAAATGACTAATCCGTGCTTGAGTTAATTGCGTTCCAGCAAGAGTTATAAAAGCTTCCCGCTCTAACTTAAGCATCCAGTTCTCATCAACAAATGTGTTTTGATTGAGATTGCCACCACAAAGCACTGTTGCCAGCTCCATAGCAATAAAATAATCATGCTGAGAAATAAATCCACCCTCTAACCAGTTAACCAAACCCGCCTGTAATCGTGCTTTACCTTCAATTCCAGCAATTTGGAACTGTTTCTTTAAAGGAGGGAGATAATTTTCCGTATGCATGAAATTTATCTTAGCCAATGCAACATAGAGCACTTCATCAGCATTCATGACATAGCTGTCCGTACTTCGTAAATAGCCCATTTGCATTGCCTCAGCAGCTGAACCTGCAACTTGCGCAGTGGCGATCTGTTGATAGTAACCCTGAAGAACTGCCATCAACTCTCCTTTAGGAGCCAGATGCGCAGCACGCATGGCCATTTCTTTGCATCCACCCCCTGCAGGTATAACTCCAACACCAAACTCAACCAGACCAGGATAAGCTTCAAAGGCAGCAACCACTGCATCACAATGCATCATTAGTTCACAGCCACCACCAAGAGCACGCCCCCTCAATGCTGCAACTGTTGGAACAGAACTGTATTTCAAACGTAATGCGATACGTTGAAATTGTGCAATCATAGTGTCCAAAGCCTGCATTTTGTTGTCTTTAATTAAATTAAGAACCCCGCGTAAGTCAGCCCCCGAACAAAAATTAGTCGCATCGTATTGATAAATAATTAATCCACGGCATTGTTTTTCTGCGGTTTCCACTGCAGCTTCCAATCCATCAAGAACTGCTTGCCCCACAGTATTTGCTTTACTTTTGAAATTCACTACAGCAACATCATCTTGTAAATGCCATAAACACACGCCTTCATTTTCATAAATCACAGATGTAGGGCGTACTGCTTCTTTAATAACCCGGTCAGTAAAGAATTGACGTTTGTACACAGGTAATTGGCTTCGCGATTGATAATCATTCCTCTGTGGAGAGTATGCGCCCTTTTCAGTATAAAAAGCATCGATTTCAAAAAGCCATCCGGGCAATTGCGCGGTACTAAGCGATGATTTTTCCTTTATTGCTTGATTTATATACTGGGTCATTTTTGCCAAGTCTGCTAATTGCCATGTTTCAAAAGGTCCTTGCATCCATCCAAAGCCCCAGCGAATCGCCAAATCAACATTTCGAACATTATCTGCAATTGACTCAAGATGATACGCACAATAATGGAATAAATCTCTGAAACATGCAGCCAAGAATTGCGCTTGCTTGTTATTGGAAATCATAAGGTTTTGCATGCGTGCTGCCGGATCAGGACTACCCATAATCGCTTTTAACTCATCACTTACAACAGGTTGCGCCGAGCGATAAGTTGCTGTTCCAACATCATAAACCTCAATGACTTTACCATTTTTCCTATAAATACCCTGACCTGTTTTTTGCCCTAAATGTCCCTCTTTAATGAGATTAAGAAGCCATTCGGGCAGTTTAAAAGTATGATGCCATGGATCATCTTGTAACTGTTGTTGCATTGTGTGGATTACATGTTGCATGGTATCCAGACCGACAACATCCATAGTGCGAAACGTAGCGGATTTTGGTCTTCCCAACAAAGGGCCTGTCAATGCATCAACTTCATCCAATCCCATGTCCATAGCAAAAGCATGATGCAAGGTCGTTAAGAGAGAAAATACGCCTATGCGATTGCCAATAAAATTAGGTGTATCCTTGGCACGTACCACCCCTTTTCCTAGGTAACGAGTTAACCATGTCTCCAGGTCATCCACTAATTCCTTATCCGTAGTTTCAGCAGGAATAAGTTCTGCAAGATGCATATAACGCGGAGGATTAAAAAAGTGAACGCCACAAAAATTCTTTCTATGTGCTTCGGGTAAAACAGAACATAAAGAATTAATACTTAAACCTGAAGTATTACTCACTAAAATAGAGTGTTCTGCTAAAAATGGGGAAATCCGCTTGTATAAATCTTCTTTCCAATCCAAGCGCTCAGCGATTGCCTCAATAATTAAATCACATGAAGACAAATCAGCAAGATCCTGATCATAATTTCGCGCTTGCAGCAATGCCGCAGTTTGTGCAGTAGCAAGAGGAGCAGGTTTTAGCTTCCCTAAATTAGCTATTGACTTATCAATCAGTGCATTCGTATTCCCTTCTTTAGATGCCAAATCATAGAGTAACGTTTCTATACCTGCGTTAACACAGTGCGCTGCAATCTGCGCCCCCATAACACCAGCCCCCAGAACTGCGACTTTTTTTATAAAAAAAGGTCCCTGCATTCTTTTTTCCTCATTAATTACAATGTAGCCTGGGTGAAGCGAAGCGTAACCCGGGTAATTTATGTTCTATGAACCTAGGTTACGCTTCGCTTCACCCAGGCTACAACAATTGACTTAAATCAAGACAAGTCAAAGCGAATCCCTTGAGCCAAAGGTAACTCATTTCCCCAATTTATTGTATTGGTTTGTCGACGCATGTATGCTTTCCAAGAATCAGAACCGGATTCACGGCCACCACCAGTTTCTTTTTCTCCACCAAATGCACCGCCAATTTCTGCACCTGAAGTGCCTATATTAATATTGGCTATTCCACAATCGCTACCCCAGGCACTTAAAAAATGTTCTGCATTTTTCAGGTTTTGAGTGAACATGGCAGAAGACAATCCCTGGGGTACATGATTTTGTAAAGCAATCGCCTCATCGATTGTCTTAAAAGACATAACGTACAAAATTGGTGCAAATGTTTCTTCTTGCACAATTTCCCAATGATTTTTTACATTGCATACCAATGTAGGCTGAACAAAAAAGCCAGGACGTTGTACTGATTCGCCGCCAAAGATAATCCGGCCGCCTGCTTCCTTGATTCGAGTTATTGCCTGATTAAATTGATAAACAGCTTGTTTATCAATAAGCGGTCCCATTAAATTTTTCTTATCTAAAGGATCACCAATCGTTATTTGCTCATAGGCAAAACGTAAACGCTCTACAACGTAATCATATTTAGAATGATGCACAAATAAACGTCGTGTAGAAGTACATCGTTGACCTGCAGTACCTACTGCTCCAAAAACAATGGCTGGGATTGCTAAATGAAGATCAGCTGATTCATCGAGGATAATTGCGTTATTACCACCTAACTCTAAAATAGTTTTACCTAATCGAGCTGCAACTTTCTCGGCAACCTGTTTACCTACAGCTGTTGAGCCAGTAAAGGAAATAAGAGGTATACGTTTATCATTAACCATTTCCTCAACTACATCGTGGTTTTCAGGAATAATTAAACTGAATATTTCCGGACAACCATTTGCCCTTAACACATCATTGCAAATATGCTGAACCGCAACAGCACACAAAGGAGTCTTTGCTGAAGGTTTCCACAGAGTCACATTACCGCAGATAGCAGCCAAAAAAGCATTCCAAGACCAAACCGCTACAGGAAAGTTAAAAGCCGAAATAACACCAACAATACCATATGGGTGCCACTGCTCATACATTCTATGCTGAGGGCGTTCCGAGTGCATGGAATTACCATATAACATTCGTGATTGACCTACCGCAAAATCGGCTATATCAATCATTTCCTGAACTTCTCCATCCCCTTCCTGCTTGGATTTACCCATTTCAAGGGAAACCAAACTTCCTAAAGCATCTTTATGTTCCCGCAATGCTTGACCAATTTGCCTGATGATTTCTCCCCTTTTAGGAGCAGGAACTTTTTTCCATTCATGCGCAGCGTGTTGAGCACGAATCATTACCTCTTCATAATCGCGCATAGTGCATGTTGCTATTTCTGCAAGCTTTTCACCGTTTGCAGGGTTATAAGAAATTAATTGATGCTCATGAACCCCACTTTGCCAACCTTGACCACTAAAGGCACCCGGATTAACTGCGTGAATTTTCAAGCGTTTTAATATGTCCATTAAATACCTCCATAGGAACCCTGATTAACAAAACATAATCCGGGAACAGTAACCATGATATTTCCAGTTAAGCGTAATAACGACCAAAGCGATTTTCCAGCACTGCAGATAAGTGGAATTTTTCTTGTAATATCAATCCCTTATATTCATTTTCTTGCCCAAGTACTAAATCGACTACTGCACAAACACCAGAAGCAGTACTAATTTGAATTGCTGACCACTCCAAACCACAAATTTCCGCAGGGTAAATCTTTTTCACATAATTTTTTTCGGTCAACTCGCCTCGTTTTATTCCTTCAACAGAAACATAAACAATCACAAGATCTTGATAAGTTTTAGGAATAGCATTTTCTAAAATCCGTTTTAACGTAGGCCTATCTTGATTTAATCGCAAGTCGTTCATTAATAAACGCATCTTTGAACAATGGCCAGGATAACGCATGGTCTTATAATTCATGGTTTGTACTTTACCCGCATGCAATTCTGCCAAACTTCCCAATCCACCTGAGGTGTTAAATGCCTCATATTCACAACCATCGATTTGAATGGTTTCCAACCCTTCTAAAGGTGCCAAAGTTACTGCTTTTCCATATTTAATTGCATAACAGGGGTTGCCATATTCATTAATAACTCCATCAGTTGACCAAGTTAATGAATACTGCAGTGCATTATTTGCATTTTGAGGAAGCGCTCCGACACGTAATTTAACATGATGACACTCTTCAAATTCATGCATTAAACTATTTGCAGCGATGCTGATAAATCCAGGAGCTAACCCGCATTGAGGAACAAATGCAGTTTCTGCATCAAGAGCAATTGCTTTCACTGCTTCAGTCACCGCGGTATCTTCGGTGAGATCAAAATAATGTGCTTTTGCAGCTTTTGCAGCTTCAGCAACATAAGTATTTAGGAAATATGGAAGGCTTGAAATAACAGCCACAATACCATTTTTTTCCATATAAGCTTGGGTTGACTGCTGATCTCGAACATCCAAGGCTACTGTTTTAATTTTGGGTACTGCGTCCAACAGCCTTTTTACATCTGATCCATTAAAATCAATATCAACCAGATGAACCTGGTAAGAACCGCTTTCTGATAATAAACAAGCGATTAAGCTACCAATTTTCCCTGCACCAGTAATCATTACATTATACATTTATCCCTCTCCCATTATAAAACGCAATCATCCTACACAAAATATTAAGAATTGGATAGTATTCTCTAAACTATGTGCAGAACAAAATAACAATTTTTAAAATCGAGTTATTTAATACATAATATTCAAAAAGGACTATATTTTATAAAATTCTTGAATTCATAAAGGGAATTGATCATGAATCAATCTAAAAAGAAGCCCCCAAAATCTACTGAGAATGCCCAGCCCCCCTTATTAACTGAATCAGAAAAATCTGACTATGAAGGGCTAAGTTTTGATAGATTATTCCACGCTATAATCAGTCAATTGTGTAACTGGCTATCCCCAGGGACACTCATGATGTCTTTTACAGATTGGCTCGTCTATTTAATTTTTTCGCCGGCAAAGCGGATTGACTTAAATAAAAATGCCCTCAAAAAGTTTGGGCATTTATTGTTATTCATACAACAACAAAGCCAAGATAAATGTGAACCTTGTATTGAAGTTCGTCAAACCGATCACCGCTTTCAAAATGAATTATGGTCTCAGTTTCCATTTAATGTGTACTCACAATCCTTTTTATTAACAGAGGAATGGTGGGAACAGGCTACAACCCATCTTCGTGGCGTTTCCAAGCATCATGAAAACATAGTTAATTTTGTAACACGCCAAATTCTGGACGTTTTTGCTCCATCCAATTTTCCTGGAATAAATCCTGAAGTGATTACTACCACAATGAATGAAGGTGGCATGAATTTTATCAAAGGATGGAATAATTTTGTTGATGACATCACCCGAAAATTGAACGATAAACCACCAGCGGGAAGTGAACAATATAAAGTAGGAAAGAATGTAGCAGTAACATCTGGGAAAGTTATTTATAGAAATCATTTAATTGAGCTTATCCAATATGAGCCAACAACATCAACAGTACACCCAGAACCAGTCTTAATCATTCCTGCTTGGATTATGAAATATTATATTCTTGATCTCTCGCCTAACAATTCAATGGTTAAATTCTTAGTGGATAAAGGACACACTGTTTTTATGATTTCCTGGAAAAATCCAACCTCTGAAGATAGAGACTTAGACTTTTCTGATTACGCAATACGTGGTGTGATGGATGCATTAAAAACAATAAACCAAATTATTCCGAAAGAAAAAATCCATGCAGTAGGCTATTGTATTGGTGGAACCTTATTAACCATGGTTGCTGCAAAAATGGCCGCTGATAATGATGATCGATTAAAAACGATTACGTTGTTTGCAGCGCAAACTGATTTTCAGGATGCAGGTGAGCTGCAGTTATTTATTGACGAAAACCAACTTACCTATATTGAAGATATCATGTGGGAGAAGGGCTATTTAGAAGGTTCGCAAATGGCTGGTGCGTTTAATATGTTACGTTCCATTGATCTCATTTGGTCCCGGGTAGTTTATGATTATTTATTAGGCAAAAGACAGGAAGTTAGTGACTTAATGGCATGGAATTATGATACTACACGCATGCCCTACAAAATGCATAGTAAGTATTTACGTAGTTTGTTTTTAAATAATGATTTAGTTGAAGGACGATTTAAAATTGATGATGAAAGCATTAATCTTGCCGATATTAAAGTACCTACTTTTGCAGTAAGTACTATAAAAGATCACATAGCTCCTTGGAAATCAGTGTATAAAATTCATTACTTTACTGATAGCGATATTACCTTTGTATTGACCAATGCCGGACACAACACGGGGATTGTTAATGAGCCAGGTGAATCCGGACGAAGTTATCAAATGCTAACTCATAAAGAAAATGATAAACATTTAGCTCCTGATATTTGGTTGGAAAGAGCCCCTCATTTTAAAGATTCCTGGTGGCCAGCCTGGGAAAAATGGCTTACAGATTATTCGGGTACAAAAAAGAAACCACCTGAACTAGGCAACCCTGAGAAAGAAATAAGACCGATTTGTGATGCGCCAGGAACTTATGTTCTGAAAAAATAATATCTGTCCCGGCCTGAACTGGATCTCGCGGACAAGCCGAGGGACATAGGCAGAAGTAACCTATTACAATCACATCTAGCATGATATAAAAATCAAAATTCTACATTCCGCGCTTATGTGCGGAATCCAGCTCCAAGCTATATTCAAGATCTACTGATATTTTGCATCTGCATTTCACCTGGATTAGGGGACAGATCCTCTATAAAAAGTTTCACTAATTCTTGACCTGGATAAAGGACTCAATTATCTTATCGTTTTATAATTTTTTAACAACTCATGAAGCAAACCGCTTTAGCCAATTCTATCCCTTTGAATTCATCAATTCGTCTTGGCTATGTTAAATACTTTTTCGTATTTATAGCAGGCCTTCTGGCGCCTTTTGGTTTTGCCCCTTTCCATATACCAGGATTAGCGCTATTAAGTTTGGCCTTTCTCTATTCGAGTCTACAAAATTGCTCTGCAAAACAAGGTTTTTCACTTGGTTTTTTGTATGGAATAGGTTATTTCGGTTTTGGAGTTTCCTGGGTTATAGTCAGTATTCATGACTATGGTCAACTCAATTATTTCCTTGCAGGATTAGTTACATTAATTTTCATTATGTATCTCGCGCTCTTCCCTGCCCTTGTTGCATATCTGTATAAATTGCTTGAGTTCAAAAATCGAAAATTGGTGTCATTAACTCTATTTTGTGTCTTATGGTGCTTGAGTGAATACTGTCGTTCTAATTTATTTAGCGGTTTTCCTTGGTTATTAATAGGCACCGTCCTCATTGATACCCCGATTAAATACATCGCCCCCATTTTAGGAATTTACGGACTCAGTTTCGTATGTGTTTTAATTTCTGCATTACTGACTTTAGCTGTGTCACAAAACTCCAAAAAACGCTACCACTATTTGATTATAATTGTGCTCATTATTATTAGCCCCACACTTTGCAAAAATATTTCATGGTCACAAATCAAACAAGAACCTATTAGTGTAGGTGCTATTCAGGCTAATTTATCCATGCGCGATAAATGGGATGAAACCTTATTTTGGAATTTATTAAAATACTATGAAAATGCAATCAATAAACTCTTAGGTAAGCAATTAATTATTTTACCAGAATCAGCCATACCGCTGCCTGCAAGTTATTTGGATAAATACTTATTAAAACTGAACAAAAAAGCTCTGAAAGCGAATAGCGCGCTTATGTTAGGCATTTTACAACCTACAGATGATAGTGAAACCAATTATTACAACTCGGTAATTACGCTTGGGCAGGCAAAAGGGAAAAAGCTCAAACGCCATCTGGTTCCTTTTGGTGAGTATATTCCCAAGCCTCTGGTCGCTATAAATCGTTGGTTGAATTTACCTGAACCCAATCTATTACCAGGAAAAAGAAAGCAACCTTTAATTCGAATCGAAAACCATCCTATAGCAAGTCTCATTTGTTATGAGATTGCTTACCCCAATATTTTACGTGATCAAATGCCCAAAGCTCAATGGATCGTTTCAATTAGTGATAATGGCTGGTTTGGACACTCATTAGCAAGCTACCAACAATTACAGATGGCTCAAATCCTTTCCCTTCTTACAGGACGATATCAAGTAGTAGTCAATAACGACGGCTTATCGTCAGTAATTGATGCACGTGGAGATATAGTAGAAAGTCTTCCTCCATTCAGTTCCGGCCTCTTGCAAAGTAGCATATTTCCTGCCGAAGGCCTTACTCCATGGATTATTTGGAATGAGTATCCATCGCTTATATTTTGTTCTATTTTTCTTATTTTTATACTTTTTATTCAACTTCGTCGCTTATTCCAGCAATAATCTATTGCTGGCAGACACAAGAGGAGTTATCCTTAGCGATTTAGAGTCACTTAAAAAATTGGACTATGGATAATACCTATATACCACAAGAAGTTGAGGAACAAGCTCAACAGTATTGGCATAAAAAACAATCATTTAACGTTTCAGAAGATTTAAACAGAGAGAAATTTTATTGTTTATCCATGTTTCCCTACCCAAGTGGGACGTTACACATGGGGCATGTTCGTAACTACACTATTGGTGACGTTATTGCTCGTTATCAACGTGCTTTGGGTAAAAATGTTCTTCAACCCATTGGTTGGGATGCATTTGGCTTGCCTGCTGAAAATGCAGCCATAAAAAACGGAATCCCTCCTGCAGAATGGACCAAAAAAAATATTGAGTCTATGAAAAAACAATTTTTACGTCTTGGTAATGCCTATGATTGGCGACGTGAAATTTGCACTTGTACACCCGAATATTATCGATGGGAACAATGGTTTTTTATTCGATTATTCGAAAAAGGCTTAGTGTACAAAAAAAATGCGGTGGTAAATTGGGATCCTGTAGATCAAACTGTTTTGGCAAATGAACAAGTTGTCGATGGGCGCGGTTGGCGTTCTGGTGCTCTTGTGGAGCGTAAAGAAATTTCCCAATGGTTTATTAAAATTACAGCTTATGCTGATGAACTACTCAGTTCACTAGATACATTGGACGAATGGCCAGCACAAGTGAAACAAATGCAGCGCAATTGGATAGGCCGCTCCACTGGTACTGAAATTCATTTTAACGTTAATAATTATCCCAAACGATTAAAAATATATACAACCCGCCCTGACACTTTAATGGGTGCAACATACCTTGCAGTTGCAACGGATCATCCGCTTGCCAAAGAAGCAGCAAGTACTCGTAAAGAGGTCAAAGAGTTCATTGACAGTTGCCAAGGTACCAAAATGGCTGAGGCAGAACTCGCTACTATGGAAAAACGAGGTGTTGCTACAGGTATGTCGGCAATTCATCCTATAACTGGTGAAGAACTACCGATATGGGTGGCAAATTTTGTACTCATGCAATACGGATCCGGAGCTGTAATGTCCGTCCCAGCGCACGATCAAAGAGACTGGGAATTTGCACAAAAATACCAATTACCGATTAAAGAAGTCATTAAACCTGCAAATGGCACGCTACATGACTTAAGCAAGTCCGCTTATACTGAAGAAGGCACATTAATTAACTCAGGCCAATTTGATGGGTTAAGCTCCTCCCAAGCAGTGGAAACAATAACCAATTTCCTTGAGGAACATGATGCGGGAAAAGCGACAATTAACTATAGGTTGCGTGACTGGGGCGTATCCAGACAAAGATATTGGGGTACTCCTATTCCCATGATTTTATGTGAACAATGTGGTACTGTGCCTGTTCCAGAAGAAGATCTTCCAGTAATTCTTCCAGAAAACGTTTCATTTACAGGTACCGGTTCACCCCTTGCTCAATGTCCAGAATTTGTTAACGTAAGCTGTCCAAAGTGCGGCCAGGATGCATCTCGCGAGACAGACACTTTTGATACCTTTGTTGAATCATCTTGGTATTATGCTCGCTTTGCATGTAAAGGTCAGGAAAATGCCATGCTTGATGACCGAGCAAAATATTGGACTCCTGTGGATCAATATGTGGGCGGGATCGAACATGCAGTAATGCATTTACTTTATGCTCGTTTTTTCCACAAACTAATGCGTGATGAAGGTTTAGTAAATTCGGATGAACCATTTAAAGCGCTGTTAACCCAAGGAATGGTTTTAAAAGACGGACATAAAATGTCTAAGTCTGTTGGTAATGTTGTCGATCCCAATCATCTTATCGACACTTATGGAGCTGATACAGCACGTTTATTTGTTATGTTTGCTGCACCTCCCGAACAATCGTTGGAATGGTCAGATACTGCTGTGGAAGGCGCGCATCGCTTTCTAAAACGTATCTGGGCTTTTGCCTATCAGCATCAAAATATGTTCATTGAGATCAATGAAATCATTCTAAGCGGCAATGGGCATGTGAATTGGCAGCAAGCGGAAAGCCGGTTAAAGAAATCACGTCTTGTTGTACACCAAATTCTTGCACAAGCGACACATGATTATGATCGTAATCAGTTCAACACAGTAGTTTCGGGCTGCATGAAGCTGTTTAATGAAATATCCAGTTATTCTATAGAAACAGAAGAGGATAAATTCTTTATTCACTCCAGCATGAGTATACTGTTGCGCTTATTGGCTCCTATAACACCGCATATGACACATCATATTTGGCAACAATTAGGCTTTGAAAAAGCGATTATTGATGCAAATTGGCCCAGAGTAGATAAAGGTGCTCTAAAGACTGATGAAGTGGATTATGTAGTTCAAGTTAATGGGAAATTAAGAGCCCAATTTACCGCGGCTGTGGATGCTACAGAAGAAACATTAATTGCTGCAGCCAAAGAACATGCAAAAGATTTTCTTGCTGATAAAACAGTAAAAAAAGCAATTGTTGTTGCACACAGGCAATTAATTAATTTGGTTGTTAACTAATGAAGTGTGGCTACTCTGATGTTTCTAAAGTCCCGCATGGACTTCATATACAAGTTGCGGGACATGAACAACAAAAACATCAAATTGCAGCTTTTCGCTATGTAGTACCGTTATTGCTCATATTATTGCTATCAGGCTGTGGGTTTCATCTACGCGGTATGAACAATGTACCCAGCTGGCTTAATAACGTAGCTATTATTTCTGAAAATGATGACAAGCAGTTCGTCTCAATACTGCAATCCCGACTGGAAGGAGCCAATGTTGAAGTGAATCCTGAACCTTCTCGAGCTCAATATTGGTTAATCGTTAATGAAGTGAACTTGCAACAACAGATTATCAGCGTTGGAGCAAGCACAAATCCTCGACAATATACTTTAACTCTAACTGTAGTATTTGTATTGAAAACACGCACGGGCCAAGTTATTAATGCTCCTGGTAGAATAAGTATTTCCCGGGAACTTATATTAAATAATAACCGAATTCTAGGTTCTAAAGATGAAGAAAGTATTTTAATTGGAGAAATGAAGCAAGATGCTGTGACCCAAATAATTTATCGACTTAGCCATCTTCAAGAATCCAAACCCAGATAAAAGAAAAAGTAGCGTGGGTAAGAAAAAAGCGACACAGGCACATTTAAACTAAAATTATCATGCAAATCAAACAACAAATGCTTGCCCAGCAAGTACAAAAGAAAATTGCCCCACTCTATATAATTATTGGACAAGATAATTACTTACTGGAAGAATCTTTAGCGACCATAAAGTCAGCCATCCAAAAAAATTATAACTATGATGAGCAAATCATATCCATCCAGTCAGCAGAAGATTGGAATACTGTAAAGGAAGAAGCAAACAGTTACTCCTTATTTTCAGATACTGTTCTCTTAAATATTTTTTATGATAAGAAATCTATAGACGCTACAGGAAAGAAAATTCTCACCGAATACCTTAACTTGATTAATTCGCGTTGTTTCATTGTTATCAGAGCACCTAATGTGCCTGCAAAACAATTACAGTGGATATCATCTCATGAACATGCGACACTTATTCTATCCTATCCACTTAATTCAGAAGCCCTAAAAAGTTGGATAGGCACGCAATTAAAGAAAAACCTCATGAGTTATGATCTGCAAGTTCCTGATTTAATTCACCAATATACGCAGGGAAATATGCTGGCTTGTGCCCAAGTCATTGAAAAAGTAGCATTGTCTTATACTCCTAACAGTAAAATTGAGACACAACACGTATTGGAACATTTATCCGATCAATGTGACCACGATCTTTTCGAGTTAGTCGATGCATGTCTTCTTGGTCAAGGAGATAAGGCCATTCAGGTTTTACGTCATGCAGCAAATAATAAGACAGAGGCAACTTTAGTCTTATGGATGCTTAGTCAGGAAATAAGATTAATCATACAATTGTCTTATTTAATGGAAAAGAAAATTGATATTCAAAATGCATGCAGTCAATTGAAAATTTGGCCTCAACGTGTCAATCTCTATAAGATATGTTGTAATCGATTCAATCAAGTAATACTGCAGCAGCTCCATCGATACTGTTACTCCATCGACGAACACATTAAATCGAATAGTTCATACACTCAAGTATGGAACTCCCTAGAAAACGCAGCTCTTTCACTTTGTATGGGGAAATTAATAGGTGACACATGCACAGCATAGCTATTTTTGGTGGTACCTTTGATCCCATACATAATGGTCATTTGCAGACCAGTAAATTCATACAAACACATATTAAATTTGACTCCTATATTTTTCTCCCTTGTAAAACACCAACTATAAAGCCACCAACGTTAGCTAACAATGAGCAAAGAGTAGAAATGTTAAAGTTAGCAATTAAGGAGATACCTGACTTTAAACTGGATTTACGAGAGATTGAGCGCGATACCCCCTCTTATATGGTTGAAACATTGGAAAGCTTTAGGCTCGAACACCCCAAATCATCTATAACTTTGATTATTGGATATGATGCCTTTCTCTCATTGCCCCGTTGGTATCAGTGGGAGAAAATCATTACATTAGCGAATTTACTGGTAATCAATAGAAATGAATTTGCCAGGCAAGCTGTCCCCAAAATTATGCAGGAATTTTTGGAAAAGTATCAAACTAAAAGTAAAGCAGAACTCTTAAACACGCAAGCAGGAAGGGTTTTTTTATTTGATGCAGGTAATTATGATATTTCTTCCACTTCCATTCGTGAAGAAATAGAAAAGGGAGCTGATGTTAAAAACAAGCTCCCTCATACAGTCTATGAATACATTAAGGATCAGGGGTTATATCAATAAAATTAAAGGATTCGTTCGCCGATACCGTTTGTTTTGCTTTATTAATTAAACCGGGTAAAGAGCCAGAAATCCAGTTTATAACGGGTAAAAGCTGATTATAAACTCTAGAGCTTTGTACATATTGCTGATAAGGCAAAGAGGTCATGCTGAGTATTGCGAAGATAAGAGAAAGAATGAAAACACCACGGGCAAAGCCAAAAATACCGCCTAAAACTTTATCCATTGCGCCCAGACCGCTTCCCCTTAAAAAAAGGCCAAGTATCGCATTAGCAATACCCCCAGCGATTAAAACACCAAGTACAACAATAATAAAACCTACTATTGTACGAATTGATTGATCTTGTATATAAGGTTGCAGATAGGGATTAAGGCTTCCTGAGTAGTTATAGCCTGCCCATACTGCTAATATCCATACCCCCAAAGCGATAGCTTCTTTAATAAATCCTCTTAACAAGCCAGTAATCGAAGATAAGCCAATTATTATTATAAAGATTAAATCCACCCATTGAAATTGCATGGTTAGCTAACTCCAGTATTGACTACAAAACCATTCAACTGCATGGCACTTGCTAATTGAATTTTCAATTTCATCACGTCACTTTTAACGGGCGAATGTCCCGCATAAACTTTATAAATAACACCTTGCCTTCCAGCAGTTTTGATATAACTTGCTTTATATCCTTTGCCTCGTAATTTACTAACTAAGGATTGGGCATTGGCTAACTTTGAAAACGAGGCCAATTGAACAGCATAAATATTTTTTTTGTAATTTTTAGTATTGATATTTGTATTTACTTGAGCAACTACCGGTTTTTTAATCGTTTTAGAGCTTATATTTGCAGCCGGTTTAATTGGCTTAACGTCTGTAGCTGGTTTAGCTGGTGCCGTGGCAGCTACTACTTTCATTTGTTTTTTAATGACATCTTGTGCTGCGTTGCTTAATGCCAACTCAATTGGTTTAGCTGCAGCAACAGGCCTAGATGCTTCTGCTTTAGCAACAGAAACAACCGCGTTGTCAGCTACTTGAACAGATTGAATGAGGTCTTCTTTTCCTTGATTTGATTTTTTTTGTTCTACAACAGGAGGAATTTCAATCTTGGCCACTTTTATGGTTTTAAACATCTCCTTTTCATCAGTTACCGCTACATTAGGAGTTGTTGGTTTAGGAGGTAACTGTACCTTCACACTAAAATTATTTTCAAGGCGTTGGCTTGATTTCTTCATCATCGCAGGCAGAAAAATTGCACCTAATGATAAAACAACAGCTACACCAACCAAACGATGTTTTAGCTTCTCATCAATTACTAATTTCATTGAATCTCCTATTAGCCATAACATGACTCACAGTAAAAAAAGACCCATAAACAACAATTAAGTCACCCGGTTTAGCTTGTTTCAATGCAGCTTCAAAAGCTGCAAAGGGGTTATTATAACAAACTTCTACAGGAATTTCTGCATCCTTAAAAAAAGTGAGCAACAAATCTTCAGTAACAGCACGCTTATTATCCAATTGTGCAGGATACCATCGATCAACACAATCCTTCAAAGACATAATTAGGCTAAAAATATCTTTATCTTTCAAAGCAGAAAAAACAGCGTGAATTTTTGTTTTTTTCATCATGCGCAAAGTATCTGCGAGTAGTCTTGCCGATTGCGGGTTATGAGACACATCAAATAAAGTGCTCACCCGACCTTCATGCAATTGCAAACGGCCAGGAATATAAATGCGCTGCATGGCAACTTGAAAATGGGAGGGTGTCACTGGCAGATAATGCTCAAGTAAAACACTGGCAGTAATTGCAGCTGCTGCTGATTTTAGCTGTATTGAAGGCTTAGACAATCCAGATACTGAGGAAAGCCCTAGTTTTTCCTCGTAATGAAGACTCCAAACAGAGTCTTCTTCCTGAATAGAAAATTCTTGGCTCCACAAATAGGCCGGAACACCAAGTTGTTTCGCTACTTGAGTAACTGATGCAGGGGGATTAATATCAGCATAGATAAATGGTTTACCAGAACGCAATATCCCCGCTTTCTCATAGCCAATGGCATCAAGTGTATTCCCCAGGTACTCCTGATGATCAAAATCTATGGTAGTAATTATGGATAATTCTGCATCCACAATATTAGTAGCGTCCAACCGACCCCCTAATCCCACTTCAAGAATAATAATATCCAACTTCATTTTTTTGAAATACCACAATGCTGCCAAAGTAGTCATTTCAAAATACGTTAAAAGAGTTTCTCCGCGAGCTTCTTCGATAATGCTAAAAGCCTGACATAAATCATCATCAGAAATAGGTGCTAAATTGACACGAATACGTTCATTAAACTGGATAAGATGAGGTGAAGTGTAAGCGCCAACTTTATATCCAGCAACATGATAAATCATTTCGAGAGCAGTTACTGTTGAACCTTTTCCATTAGTACCGGCTACAGTAATAACAGGACAACCTGGAAGTTGCAGACATAATTTTTGTGCAACTTCCATAATACGCATTAAACCAAGTTGTATTTCATGAGTATTTCTAGTTTCTAAATCATGCAACCATTCATTAATAGACTTCTTTCGAAACTCTATTGGAAAGGAGCATTGCTTCGTATCTTCTCGCATTTCTCTGCCTACAACATGCTTCGTAAGAGGTCTAATACGATACTGCTTTGGCAACTGAATCCCCTACACTTTTGCGCGTTAATTTAGATATCAATTCAGCAACAACTGGACGGATATCTTTTCGTTCGAGAATCATGTCGATATGCCCATGTTCTAACAAAAATTCGCTACGCTGAAACCCTTCAGGTAAAGTTTGTCTTACAGTTTGCTCAATAACTCTTGGGCCAGCAAAACCAATTAACGCATTAGGCTCAGCAATAATTACATCTCCCAGACTTGCAAAACTGGCAGAAACCCCGCCCATGGTTGGGTCAGTCAAAACGACAATAAAAGGTAAACCCGTTTCAGCAAATAGGGCAAGAGCAGCTGAAGTTTTGGCCATTTGCATTAAAGAAAAAAGTCCTTCTTGCATCCGTGCTCCACCACTTGCAGTAAAACAAACATAAGGTCTTTGTTCGTTTGTCGCGACCTGAATTGCACGAACAAATTTCTCTCCTACTGTAGCGCCCATGGAGCCACCCATAAAACTGAATTCAAAAGATCCAACAACTACGGGTTGTTGTAATAACGTCCCTTTTACAATGATCAAAGCTTCCTTCTCACCTGTTGCTTTTTGAGCTTGTGAGATCCTGTCTTTATATTTTTTTGAGTCCCTAAACTTTAATCGATCTTGAGGCTCTAATGATGCAGCAATCTCTTCCTGGCCTCCCTCATCAAGAAATTGTTGAATTCGAACCCGTGCAGATATCCGGTGATGGAAATTACAAGAGGGGCAGACCATTAAATTCTTTTCTAATTCAGTACTATAAAGAACTTCATTACAGCCTGAACATTTAAGCCATAAGCCTTCAGGAACTCCTTTTTTTTGAGAGGAGCTCGTACTAACTCTTGAAGGCAATAGTTTTTTAAACCAACTCATAATTGGAACCCAATATTATAGAATCGTAATATTATACACAGAAAAAAATATTCTTAAATGCACATTAAATCGGATTAGGGTTTTTCTTGAATGGTCAATGTGTCTGGTCTTTTTATACGGCCTGCATATAGTAGTGTCCAGAACGCGGGTTTCGTTTCATGCTTTTAGATAAAAAAGTAAAATATGGAGAGAATCAGAAAACAAAAACAGAGTGCTCAAAAAATACAACCCATTAATTTTATTAAATAAAATTTCCCTTTTTTTGAAAAAAAACAGGTGTGAGCCTAAAGTTTTTTGCCATATGTCCGATAACCCTTTTGCGTACGGTAAATTTGCTTTTAAAAAGGAATTTGCCAATTTACAAATGTCCCAAACCAGGGATTTAGGTCTGAGGAGACTATAACTATGGCTCAAATTATTAATACCAACGTACCCTCGTTAATTGCTCAGCGTAACTTATCTAAATCAAGTAACGCGATGGCTACTGCGATACAAAGATTATCATCTGGTCTAAAAATTAATAGTGCAAAAGATGATGCTGCAGGGCTAGCAATTGCAACAAATATGACATCACAAATTCGCGGTATGGACCAAGCGGTGAAAAATGCCAATGACGGTATTTCACTAGCCCAGGTTGCTGAAGGTGCGATGCAAGAGTCAACTAACCTTTTACAACGCATGAGGGAGTTGGCGCTTCAATCTGCAAACGGAACTTATAGCCAATCAAACCGTCAAGCATTACAAAATGAAGTCAATAACCTTTTGAGTGAAATGGATCACATCGCTTTGAGTACGCAATTTAACGGACAAAGCATTTTGAATGGTTCATACACTAATGCTTCTCTGCAAATTGGCTCTAATGCAGGTGAAACCCTTTCGTTTTCGATAAACAGCATTGCCTCTTCAACAATAGGTAGTATTGCTTATCAACAAGGAAGCCAAGTGAGTGCCAATGCTGCCGCTGATATTACTCTTGCTCTTGGTACTAACCCAGCGATTAGCGTCAGCTCTTCTGCAAACTATGTGGGAACAGCAAATGGCCAAGATAGCTCATCCGCATATGCTAAAGCAGCCGCAATTAATGCTGCAGGTGTTCCTGGTTTAACAGTAACAGCATCAACAAGTGGTACCCAAACTGTTGGAGCTATAGGAGGAACAGCAGCGGATACTTATAATCTGACCATTAATGGTGTTGACATATTTACGAACCAAGACGTCTCCACTGCATTAACTAATACTGACCTTATGGATGCAATCAATGCCGTAAGCAGTCAAACAGGGGTTGTGGCATCCTTAAATGGTGGTGACATGACTTTAACTGCAGCAGATGGAAGAAACATTGCAGTAACTGAGAGTGGTACCGGATTTACTGCAGGTACTGACGGACTCACAGTCACAGGCGGTCCATTTGCAGCTACACTGCGCGGGCAACTCACTATGAGTGCTGCTCAAACCATTTCTATAGGCGGAACTATAGCTGATGTTGGTTTATCAAGTACAATCAGCTTGGATACAAATGGTGTTAATAGTATTGACATCACGACTCAAGATGGTGCAGAGCAAGCTATATTGAGAATCAGTGCTGCCTTAGATAGCGTCACTAATAACCGCGCTGCATTAGGTGCCTTGCAAAACAGACTTGATGCAACAGTAGCTAACCTGCAAAACGTATCGGATAATATGTCTGCCGCACGCAGCCGTATTCAAGATACTGATTATGCAGCAGAAATGGCAAGTTTAACCAAAAACCAAATCTTACAACAAGCAGGAACAGCAATGTTGGCCCAAGCAAATGCGATGCCACAATCTGTTCTTTCCTTGTTAGGATAGTTGTGAACGAAGTAAGAAAAAACCGAAATGCGGCATTTGCCGCTTTTCGGCTTATTTATATCCCAATGATTAGAGGTATCAATCAAGGGAAAGGAGTAAAAAAATGACTATGGAATCGATTCCTCCAGCAAATAATAAATTGCTACAAACTGATTCAGTCAAATTGAAAGATAAAAACATTAAGCCTGTGACTAAGTGCGCTACATCGGATTTGAATCTGGATACTGATTCGAAACAGGCTATAGACCATGCCACTGGTCTTCTACAAACTATAGTCACTGATAAAATCTCGGACAAGATAATACGAAAAATACCTTCAGATGAGTATTTGCACTTACTCAACTTGCTTGATGGGATAATTAGTGGTTCTATAGATAAGCATGTTTGATGCAATTTATGGATGAAACGTAATTTCATTGAAATTACTAAAATAGATAAGGGAATATTATGGGCCTATCAACTCCAGGCATTGGATCAGGTTTGGACATTAAAGCAATGGTTGAAAGCATGGTCAAAGCCGATCTCATGCCAGCACAACTACGACATGATAAAAAGCTTAATTCCGTTACCACTGAGCTGTCTGCTTTTGGGCAATTAAAAAGTGCCATATCCAACTTTCAAACAACACTCAATTCCCTATCTTATGCAAGTGAATTTAATAAAATGAATTCGTTACTCAGCGAACCGGGGTATGTTTCTGCCTCCGTGACAGAACAAGCAGCGGAAGGTTTATATCAAATAAAAGTGAATCAATTGGCTCAGGCGCAAAGTCTTGCAAGTGGTTATTTCGCTAACAATAGTTCCTCAGTAGGTAGCGGTAGCATTACGATAAGCTTTGGTACCTACAGCAATAACAATACAACATTCACACTAAATACCGAAGTATCTCCTGTAACAATTAATATCACTCCAGGAAATGACAGCCTTAGTGCAGTTCGCGATGCTATTAATGCCGCAAATGCAGGCGTTACTGCATCGATTGTACAAGATAGTGTTGGCTCAAGATTAACGTTAACGTCATCTGAAACAGGTGAAAAATACGCGATGCAAATTACAGGCAGTTTAACGGCCATGAATTATGATCCGACAACAAGCAATACCTCTTTAAGTCAAACTATAGCTGCCCAAAATAGCCAGGTTCAAATTAATGGATTGCTTCTGAGCGAAAGCAGTAATCGTCTGGAAAAAGCGATAACAGGAATCACGCTTGATCTTCAACAAGCCGATCCAGCAACAACAATCGCCTTAACCGTGAAAAAAGACGTAGAGCATCTCAAAGGTTTAATTAATGATTTCGTCAAAAAATATAATGATTTTATTAATTTCATCACTACCTTAACTGGTTTCGATATGGAAACCAGAAAAAGAGGAGTATTGCAAGGTGATGATAAACTCAGAGATTTAAAAACAAACTTATATCACTTAGCCACTAACCCATTAGCTACTGATGGCCCCATCCAAAGTCTTGCTGACTTGGGGATTACCAGTGATAAACATGGCCTACTGGAAATTGATCCCGAAATGTTAGATGAAGCGATTAATAATAATTATCAAGGCATTAGCAATTTATTTGCAAAAAAAATAACTGCTACTGATCCCAATATTAAAATTAATTCATTGGATACTGAAGTTGGTGCAGGAACATATGATGTCATTTTAAATGAATATACTCCAGGCGTTAGCATGTCAGGTACCATAGGGGGCATTTTAGCCAACTCAACAGATGGAATTACCCTAAATGGTACTGGTGACTTCAGCACATTATCAATTGATATTCTTTCTGGGCTCGTTGGGGATAGAGGGCAAATTATTGTCAGTGATGGACTAGCCTCATTGATTGATGGCTATTTAGATTCCTTAATCGATGAGGACGGTGAAATTGAGGAAAGAATTGATCGTTTAAATACCCAAGCACAACAATTAGATGAAATGCAAGAACGCATCAATGAGCGCAGCATTACCCTTGAAAAAAGATATTATCAACAATGGAATGCCGTGGATCTCTTAATCTCACAGATGCAAAATACCAGCAATACACTGACTCAAATCTTATCGAACCTACCCAAGTTAAAAACTAAATAATTGGAGCATTATCGATGAAGAATCCTAATCAACAAGTTATAAATCACTATAAAACAATCGAATTAAAAACTCGTATTGATGCTGCCTCCCCTCATGAATTAATTAATTTGTTATTGCAAGGTGCGCGAACTCATATTGCCACAGCCCAAGGTAATATTGATCGAAAGGAAGTTCAAGAAAAAGGAGAGCATATTAGTAAGGCATTAAGTATTATTGAAGGTTTAAAAACCAGTTTAAACCATGAGCAAGGTGGTGAAATAGCAGAAAACTTGCTTCAAATTTACATGCATATTGAATATTTGTTATTAAAAGCAAACCTTAATAACGATAAAGAATTGTTAGCACAATCCAATGCATTGCTTGCACAAGTCCATGAGGCTTGGCAGAAAGTTTCACCCAGCAGTCCAGAATCTGACTCGTCACTTCCATCCTGACTTTTTATCTTTGAAACCGTACTGATGCCTGGGTTTGGCACAGCAAAAACCCGGGAGTTTCTCCCTCTAATTTATTGAAAAAGTGCATTTGGCACGCAAATCTGACCTTTCACGAAGATTATTAACTTATGACTAAGAGACAGGTATTTCGCTCAAAAATTAAATGTGATCAGGCTCTAAAAATATGTCTCTGTATGAAATTCATAGAATATAAAGTTATTTTTTAAAGTGCCGCTATAGAGACTATAATGACCCAATTGAGATCATTTATGAAAATCATGATATCAATGATCGTCTCTATTTATTTATTAATAATGAGTCAGCTCGCTCTTGCTCATGCGACATACGGGGAAAATTTATGTAATTCGCCTGACTATTTTTGTATGAAAATTAAAAATGGCGAAAGCTGGGAAAAACTATTTCCCAATCCCGAAGAACGAGACATGGTACGACGAATTAATCGTATGAATATTGCACTACATTCGGGAATGACTATTGCAGTACCCAAAAATATCGACCGCCTGACTATCTATGATGTCTCTCCTTTTCCCAGATATATTGACTCCCAAGGAGAAAAAGCAATTTATGTAAGCCAAAAAAAACTGGCTTGGGCAGCATATGATCAAGATGGTGAGCTACTTTGGTGGGGGCCTATTTCATCAGGAATAGGCAAATGTCCAGGAGTCATTGGAGGTTGCAACACACCCACCGGCTCATTTCGTGTTATTCGCAAACAAGATATTGATTGTGTGTCCACTGTTTTCCCGAGAAGAGCGGATGGCAATGATGGCGGCGCTTTAATGCCTTATTGCATGCATTTTTTTAGAGGCTATGCATTACATGGTAGTTATGATGTACCAGGATATAGAGCAAGCCACGGTTGTGTCCGGATGTTTATTGAAGATGCTCGCTGGCTTAATGAAGAGTTTATTGACCTGCCTGGGGATGGAATGAAAGGAACTCGTGTAATCATTGATCCTCCTGACTACCCAAACGAGAAATAGACAAATAATAAACAAACTGTTAACATTTTATATGATGAAATTTGTATATTTGTATGGTAACGTTGCAGGTTGACTTTTTGATTTAAAAAACTGCATTACATGTGACGCAAGGTTTAACAACCCGATCTACAAAGTTATTTCCAGTTTTTATTCAAAATGCATACTTCATAATGTTTCATCAAAGTGAAGTTTTAGAGTGTAAAAGCAAAGATAAAGTTAAGGACTACATACGAAAGTTTTTTAATTGAAAATGCCAGGATGGCTGGCCCTGGGTGATCACTGAAATCATGGCCAAAAAGTGATAATACAAAAATCAATTTCGTATCGATGAATCTGGAGAGTTATAAAAGAATGGCACACTACAATACACAGTCCGACTCAGCAGTAAATTTTGGGATACAATCGATAATGCCTTGGATGGTATGGGGCTTAGGTTGCTTATTTTATTTTTACGAATGTCTTTTACAAGTATCACCCAGCGTTATGAGTAACGAATTAATGAGGGATTTCTCTGTTACTAGCCAAACATTAGGAATTTTATCTGGCATCTATTTCTACTCTTATGCGGCCATGCAATTACCTGGCGGCGTGTTAATGGATCATTTCGGTCCACATCGATTGTTAACACTAGCGACGGTTGTTTGTGCTGTCAGTACCATTGCATTTGGAATGACAAATAACTTTTTTATGGCCTGTGTCGCACGTTTAATGATAGGTTTTGGCTCAGCATTTGCGGCAGTAGGTACAATGAAGCTCGCGGCGAATTGGTTCCCTGCTCAGCGTTTTGCTTTACTTACTGGTCTCATGGTTACCATAGGAATGTTGGGCGCGATTGGTGGTGAAGCACCTTTAGCATTGTTAATTGAGAGCTTTGGTTGGCGCCACAGCATGCTCATTATGGGTATCATCGGTCTTATTCTTGCAGTCTTATTGATTGCTATTGCTAAAGATACTCCTAAAAATTATGAAATATCTCAGCACCATTCTATCGAAGAAGAGCCCTTAATACCAAGTTTATTAACACTGATAAAAAACAAACAACTTTGGTTAGTTGCTTGCTATGGTGGTTTGGTGTATATGGCAACCCCAGTTTTTTGTGGTCTCTGGGGCGTTCCCTTTTTGATGACTAAAATGACGATCACCAAAACAACTGCTGCAAATTATATTTCTTTGGTTTTTATCGGTTGGGCAATTGCCAGCCCTTTGTGGGGAATATTTTCGAATCGTATTGGTTTGCGCAAACCGCCTATGTACATAGGATGTATCGGCGCCCTTATATGCTCCACAATTTTTATTTTTGCTCCAATTAATACCGCAATCTATATGGAGATTTTGTTATTTGCGTTTGGTATCTTCTCAGCAGGCTTTTTACCCGCCTTTTCTGTAGCCAAAGAATTATGCAACAAAAAATACGTTGCTACCGGTTTAAGCTTTATGAATATGATGAATATGATAGGTATTGCGCTGGCACAACCGCTTATTGGCTATATTCTTGACAAATTGTGGCAAGGCGAGATGAATGGAAATGTTAGAGTATATCCATTGGAGGCTTACCATACTGGACTTGCAATTCTTCCACTAGGAATGCTTATTGCCTTAATTATTTTGCCCAAAATTAAAGAAACTTATTGCCAAAGTGTACATTAATGAAATAATACGAAACTTCCTGGGATATAATAAGCCTGGGTGCAAAACCGAACTCAGGTTTACCTGCTACGGGTTGTACTTTCACTCAGGCTACACATTTTTAAAGTAGATTTGATATGGCTAAAAAATTATACATCAAAACCAACGGCTGCCAGATGAATGAATATGATTCAACTAAAATGGCAGAAGTTTTGTTGCAATCACATGGCTTGGTCAAAACGGAAGACGTTGAAGAAGCAGATGTGATCTTACTCAATACGTGCTCTATTCGTGAAAAAGCACAAGAGAAAGTTTTTTCTCAATTAGGACAATGGCGTGAATATAAAGCTAAAAACCCTCATGTAGTTATTGGCGTAGGCGGCTGTGTGGCAAGCCAAGAAGGTGAAGATATTATTAAAAGGGCCCCCTTTGTCGATATCGTTTTTGGGCCGCAAACATTACACCGGCTTCCTACATTGCTTAATGAGCGAATAGAAAAGAAAAAACCAGTTGTTGATATCAGCTTCCCAGAAATTGAAAAATTTGATTATTTGCCAGCACCAAGAGCCGAAGGACCTACGGCATTTGTTTCAATTATGGAAGGCTGCAGCAAATACTGCAGTTTTTGTGTTGTGCCCTATACTCGCGGCACAGAAATTAGTCGTCCTTTTGATGATGTACTTGCTGAGTGTTATCAATTGGCAATGCAAGGTGTCAGAGAAATCAATTTATTAGGACAAAATGTTAATGATTATCGTGGTGTGATGGAAAATGGTGATATCGCTGACCTGGCACTTTTAATTCATTATCTTGCTGCTATAGAAGGGATAGGTAGAATTCGTTTTACTACATCCCATCCTTTGGCGTTCTCAGATAATTTAATTAATGCCTATGCAGAAGTACCTGAACTGGCGAATCATCTCCATCTACCTGTGCAAAGCGGCTCTGATCGCATTTTAGGGTTAATGAAGCGTGGTTATACTGCTTTGGAGTTCAAATCCAAGATCAGAAAATTACGTAAAGTGCGTCCGGACATTCGTTTATCGACAGACATTATTGTTGGCTTTCCAGGAGAAACAGATAAAGATTTTCAAGACACGATGGATTTGGTTCATGAAATAGGTTTCGATACATCATTTAGTTTTATTTACAGTCCAAGGCCAGGTACTCCAGCTGCAAATTTACCAGATGACACCCCTATGGAAGTAAAAAAACAAAGATTGCAGATATTACAAAACAGATTGGTATTACAAGCCTCACGGTACAGTCAATCTATGATAGGAAGCACGCAGAAAATATTAGTTACTGGGCACTCTAAAAAAGACTCCCAACAGCTGTCTGGCCGTACTGAATGCAATCGAGTGGTGAATTTTGATGGTCCCGCTCATTTGATAGGGCAATTCGTCGAAGTTCAAATCAATGATGCATTGCCTAACTCATTACGAGGACGTCTCATAACAGCTGAGACTGAAGCAATTTGATGATAGAACATATTCATAAACAATTAATTGTTCCACGCGAGCATCACAATCAACGTATTGACAGTGTGCTCGCCTGTCTACTGCCTGACTACTCACGTTCGCAAATCAGCAATTGGATCAAAAACGGTACAATAACGCTTAATCAAAAGCCATGTAAACCTAAAGACAAAGCATTAGATGGAGATTTGATTGAGATTAATGTTGATTTTACTTTAATGAAAAGGGATCTGAATCATTGTATTCCCGAAGAAATTCCCTTAAATATCGTTTATGAGGATGAAGACATTTTAGTGCTCAACAAACCTGAAAACATGGTCGTTCATCCTGGAGCAGGGAATAAAGAGCACACATTAGTCAATGCATTGTTGCATCATGCCCCATCCTTACATCATTTACCTAGGGCAGGCATTATTCATCGATTAGATAAAGATACAACGGGCTTATTAGTCGTAGCAAAAACACTCCCAGCGCACACTTCATTGATACGTCAAATGCAAGCTCGTGAAATTCAACGTCATTACATTACTCTGGTACAAGGCCATATTATTTCTGGCGGTACGATTGATACTGGTTTTGGGCGAAACCCACGAAATCGATTAAAAATGGCCGTCCAAGAACAAGGAAGGCAAGCAATAACTCATTATTCAGTAAAAAAACAATATCAGGATTTTACTTTATTAGACGTTAAGCTAATGACCGGGCGAACTCATCAAATTAGAGTCCATTTGGCCCACATCCATCACCCAGTAGTTGGTGATCCACTTTATGGGGGACGAATGCGATTTCCAGCTCAAGCAACGGAGAAGTTGCGCGCCCTACTCCAAAACTTTAGAAGACAAGCACTGCATGCATACACACTCTCATTTTATCATCCAAAAACAGAAAATGAGTTGACGTTTAAGGCTCCAATACCTGATGATTTTAAACTTCTTCTTAACACATTGGACGAGCATTATGAAGACTAATCAAGCCAATTGGCCAGCACCAAAAAATGTCACAGCCCTGAGTACAACTCGTTTATCAGGATATAGCCAAGCCCCTTATGACAGCAATAACATGGGCTTGAATGTAGGGGACAATGAGCACCACGTACTGCAAAACAGGCAACAACTTGTGGAATTGTTACAATTACCTGGCGAACCGCAGTGGCTACAGCAAACACATGGGACTCATTGTATTATTGCAGAAGAAGATCCAAACAGAAATGCAGATGCTTCTATAACCCGTTCTATGAAATATCCTTTAGCCATTCTTACGGCTGATTGCTTACCTATTATGCTCTGTAATATGCAGGGCACGGAGATTGCAGCAATTCATGCCGGTTGGAAGGGTTTAGCTTATGGTATCGTTGAAAAAACACTCGATAAAATGAAGAGCTCGAAATCAGAGGTACTCGCCTGGATAGGTCCCTCAATTTGTCAAAAATGTTATGAAGTTGGAGCAGAAGTATATCAAACTTTTACCGATACATATCCTTTAAGTAAACAGGCATTTAAACCCGTTAATGGAAAATGGCTGGCTAATTTGCCTCTAATTGCTGAAATTGTTTTGAACTTAAAAGGCATAAAAGCTGTTTATCAGTCTGGTTTATGTACTTTTGAGTTAAAAAATGAGTTGTATTCCTATCGAAGAACGTCACAAACAGGTAGAATAGCTACCTTAATTTGGTTTAATGATCAACCTCAGGATTAATAATTATGATAAAACATATCAAATTCATTATAAGTAGCCTGCTTCTTTTAACAGCCTCGTTAACTTTCGCAGCTAATGCGGCTAATGAAGCAGCGCCTACCCCTATGCCCAGTTTGGCGCCTGCTTTAAAGAATATTATGCCTGCAATCGTAAATGTTGCGGTACAAGGTTATTTACCTGCTAATACATCCTCCCCAGGTGCAGCTGGAAATGATGAAGAAGCTCAAAACAGCAGACAACCCCATCAAGCAGCCCCTGAAAAAGGGCGTAAATTTGAAAGCATAGGCTCTGGTGTGATTGTTGATGCAAAAAATGGAATTATTATTACTAATGATCACGTCATTCGTAATGCAAATCTTGTCACAATTACATTACAGGATGGCCGACGTTTAAAAGCAAAATTGATTGGTAGTGATAGTGAAACAGATTTGGCCATATTAAAAATTAATGCAACCAATCTAAAATCCCTGCCTATAGGAGATTCTGATCAATTGCAGGTAGGTGATTTTGTAGTAGCAATTGGTAATCCTTTTGGCTTAAACAGTTTTGGTAACAGCCAGTCTGCAACGTTTGGTATTGTCAGTGCCTTAAAACGCAGCGACTTAAATATTGAAGGAGTAGAAAACTTTATCCAAACTGATGCTGCAATTAATCCAGGTAACTCTGGTGGTGCGTTAGTCAATACCAAAGGTGAGTTGATTGGAATTAATACTGCAATTCTTTCTCCTTATGGCGGTAACGTAGGAATAGGCTTTGCTATCCCTATCAATATGGCAAAAGATGTAGCACAACAAATCATTAAATTTGGTTCTATTCATCGTGGCTTAATGGGCATATTCGTTCAGCATTTAACTCCTGAACTTGCTCACTCACTAGGATATCCTGAAGATTTCCAAGGTGCATTAGTATCACAAGTTAATCCAAACTCTCCTGCTGAGCGTGCTGGTTTAAAATCAGGTGATATTATTACCCAAATTAACAATACAAAAATCACACAAGCGACTCAAGTAAAAACAACGATTAGTCTCTTACGTGTAGGTTCAAATGTTAAAATGGTTGTTCAACGTGATGGCAAGACCATTACGCTGGATGCAGTCGTTACTGACATTAAATCACATGAACAAAAACTGCAGTCAGAGAATCCTTTTCTTTATGGACTGGCATTAAGAAACTTTGAACAAGAAACACCACCTCATGGTAACGTTATTGGTGTACAAGTCGTGGGTGCCTCAGAAACAAGTGCAGGATGGCGTGCTGGTTTAAGACCTGGAGACATTATTATCTCTGCGAATAAAACTCCAGTTAAAGACGTTAAATCATTGCAACAAATGGCGCTACAGAAAAAAAATGAGTTATTAGTTCAAATATTACGTGGGCCAGGTGCCATGTATTTATTGATTATCTAACTTTCTCAAAATAATATAGCCTGGGTTAAGCATTACGTAATCCAGGCTTCTCCCCCAAAGCCATATCATCACAATCTAAAGAATAAAATAGCAATCCATGAGGTAATTACAAACTTAAGGAACCAGGTATGCCTGCTATTTCTTCTTCAAAAAACTCGAGAGGAATCTTCTTTGCATTGGATACACCTAAAGAACACTCCAGGTGGTTCATAATGAGCTCGTTAACCACCATAGCCACCGCGGCTAACACTAAAGCGGTTAACAAAAAAATTTCATAGTTCATATCCAATTTAAGCGCTAAAAGAGATGTCAGGAGTAAACCCAAACAACAACCCATTCTATTTCTAATGGTCTTATTCCAATAAAACGGACCGTTTTTTTCGTTTCGCAGTCTGTGTTCAAGCCTCAATTTCGCAAGTTGATTTTCTTTATAACTATGGTAATCCGAAGCTTTCTCTCGAAGCTCTTTATAAGTATGAGGGGGAAAAAAGCAATTGGCTTTCTGACTTATTCCGTTAAAACGTTTGCAACTTAAGGCGACAGAAACCATATCGTTCGGCTTAAGAATATAATTCTTATCTTTATTGCGTGCATTAAGAATCTCCAATAGCATCTCGCTGGCTAATTCATCAAAAGGATTTTGATTTTGTTGATTGGTGATGTGCATCGACTTTTCCTTTATTTTTAGCAGAAACCTCTTCGCCCGATTGGGAGCTCAAAAAAAGTATCTGGATATATCTTCAGCCCGCCAAATCACCCGGACTATAGTTTTTTGAAGGCTTTGATTTAAGATAAATTTTTAATAAATGAAAATCTAGTCTTTTATGAAATTAAAAACTCTAAATTTTCAATTTAGAGAACACGATTAACATTTTTCTATTAATCGCTTTATTGATTATGTTTTTGTTTTATAACCATCAGTCAGTAACACCGCGACTTTAGTCCCATTATAAAAAACTTATAAAAAAATGATTAAGCATATACTTTAGGAATAATCAGAAAAAAATCAAAAAAAATAGGTTTACAGACTTGACAATTTTCCATTAAAACGACAAAATCACGCGTCTTGTGGCTATGTAGCTCAGCCGGTTAGAGCGCGGCACTCATAATGCTGAGGTCGGTGGTTCGAGTCCACCCATAGCCACCATTAAATCAATCAATAAGTTACACCAACTGTCGAATGAAAACGCCTTCATAGCCACACTCTCTAAGCTGCTTCAAGTATAAACTTGGAACGTTCTTATCTCCCTGACGTTCAACAAAATGCCAATAACTAACTTGTACTAACTCTAAGAATAAAAAGAAGCAAATTCTATTGAATTCATATCAAACTATTTCAGTTAATACAAAATAAGACCTATTTGTCTATAATAAAAATTATCAGTATAAAATAAATTATTATTGATACCAAACCTCCCTTAGAGATGCGGTATCAAATTTTATGCTCTTAAACTATTCGATTAGGTTGCGCCTTTCATCAGAACAAATGGGTACTCAAGACCTTAATCTGTCGTGTTAAAAGTGCATTTTGATGTCTTGGATATCCGAGATTTTTAATGGTGAGAATTAATATGGAAAATTCCGATATTTCACAAGCAAAAACAATAACAATCATCAACAACTATCTAAAATGGCATAATCTGCCCATAAAATGGAATGCAACAGGCGTATGTAATGGTTTAGCTACAGTCCATGCTCATTATGTGCTTCAAGGAAAAGAAGATATTTTTTTTAAAATATTACATAAGATTTCAGCCATGAGTGAGGGAGACTTCAACCAATCCACAGTATGTGATTCTCCTGATGAAGATATTGATCATTTTATAAGTCAAATCGTTTTAGCCTATGATCCTAATCTTTTCGAAAAAACAATATCTCAAAGGGATTCGTATAAGGCTTTAAAAATTGATGGAAAACCTTTGGACTCAGATTTTGTGCTTCCATTGATTACATCGGAAGAAAACTGGGCAGAAATACTTAAAGATATGGATCTACAACATGGAGAGGTTTTAAAAATTGAATCACCTAATCATGCAATTTCAATCCATCGATTAAATGGTGAGTATGTAGTTTTTGATCCCAATTATCGAGAAGGAAGAAAAAAATTTAACTCCGAAGCGGAGTTAATGACCGAGTTACGAACCAATGTTTTCGAATTCCAAGATAGCAACATGGCACTAACATTCACGCGCATAACGCGCTCAGGATTCAAGCATAGCTCATCTTTTGAACAAGCTACCCCCGAAGATTATGCCAGGAAATATCTTGATCTTAATGCAATTGCTTCTTTCGACAATAAAACAATAACCAGTGCCGCACTCATAGCAAGATATGCTAATGAGCAGTTAATGCAAATCGGTCTAAGTAAAGATAAAAATAAAAATTGGACTGCCCTTGAACTTGAGCGTTTAGGTATTGAAGCGATACTGAGAAATAATACTCAAAGTATCATCCCTATTTTAACTCAATTAAATTTGTGCCCTGAAAATACCAAACAAGAAAAAGAAGATAAGCAAACAGCATTTTTAAGTATGATTTTATATTCCTTAAAGTTTGGCCGTGCCGAGGTTCTGAATAAACTCATAGAAAATGATTTGGGAAAAGAGGTTTTTCAGTGTATTGGTGGTGAGCAGTTATTAAATATGGCTGCTCGAGGAGGCAATAAAGAACTATTAATTGATATTCTCGAAAAAATTCAAACCAATCTAACCATAAAAACTCAAGAAGAGTCAGAAGCTCCTAAATCGGAAAATATAGAGGAAATTGCTCTCTCCGGCATGGAGGAAGAAATACAATCAGGCAGTCTTGCCGATTTATTAGGTGAAGATTCAATGATTGAATTATCAATGCCGACTCAATTGGCGCTAATGATTCTTAAAAAAGACTCTGACGGAAATAATCCAATTACCTTAGCCATAAAAGGACATTCTCCAGAATGTCTTGAAGTACTTTTAAACAAATTAAAACAAGAAGGTTATATTCTGAGTGAGAAGAAACAACAGAAATATTTGCTTCTTGCCATTCATACTAATAATCCGCATATGGTAGACACACTTATAAGTAATATGAGGCCTGAACAGGCAGCAGACATTGTGAGCAAAATATCTCTTTCCGCAGAACAAGTTAAAAAGCTCAACATACACATCCTTAAGACTTTGGAACAAAATGGAATGAGTTTTGATAAGCCCAGTCAAGATATTATTACTGAAAAAGCATCTAGAGAAATGAGTATCTTCGAAATTATTGGTGCTAAGTTAGTTAAATTTTTTGATTATATTCAAATTGCTTTAAGATCAAATCATTCAGAAAAAAGTAAAAAAACTCCTTTATCAGATCCTAATTCTTCACCTCATGCTGAAAATATAAATAATCTTAAAACGCCACCACATAAGGATCTTAAAGCAAAATTTCATCATTTTAAACAAAAACATCAGGAGCAAACATCTGAAAATCAATCAACCACTGAGATACAAAATACACTGGGAACGCCTACTTCTGTTAGTAATTGAATTAATTTGATATTAGTTTTCATTGCCAACTGGATTTTTTTAAACATGTTGTACCAATTAAAACCTATAATTAAGTTATTGAATTAATTGGGTACACAATCAATCTGCATAATGGTTAATTAATCGAATCTGTGCAGATGATGAGAGATTCAAAGAACTTTTAGGAATCCAAAATAATAATCTTGATAAGCTACGCTCAATAGTAACCAAGACAATTCAAGATGCTATCTCTGGAAAAAACACAATGAACCATCAATTTCACGGCTTTAAAAATCGGAATACATCAACAATGCGAAACATCAGTGCAAGCTTTTCATTGTGATTTTAAGCACTTCCACCCTAGTGAGCCATTTATTTCTCTCTCATACTTTTTAATTACAACACACCCTAGATACTTTAAATTGAATTTTTGTTATGTTTAATAAAACAATACGCTAACGACACTGCATCACAAAAAATTGACCAGTGTCTTTAAATTTTTTTTTGGAGAATAGAAATACTATGGAATGGTTAAAATCCTATTTTCTTAAAGATACCACTCTGAAAACTGAAATCATTGCAGGGATCACTACTTTTCTAACCATGGTGTATATCGCATTCATTAACCCAAGCATTCTTCATGAGGCAGGGATGGATCAGGGAGCGGTATTTACGGCTACATGTCTTATTACGGCCTTTGCCTGTTTCATGGCAGGGTTATTTGCTAACACCCCTATTGGCATTGCACCGGGCATGGCATTAAATATCTTCTTTTCTTATACAGTAGTACAAGGCATGGGGATAGCCTGGGAACAAGCATTAGCTATTGTTTTTCTTTCAGGTGTCTTGTTCTTTTTAATGTCACTTACCCCTCTGAGACGCCTATTAATCGAAGCAATTCCTCATAATTTACAAATCGCTATCTTAATAGGAATCAGCTTATTAATTGCTTTAATTACCTTACAAAACAATCAAATTATTATTGAGGATCAGCATAATTTAATGCGTCTTGGCGAAATTAATCGTCCAGAGAGCGGCTTATTTTTCTTAGGATTTTTACTCATACTGATTTTAGATTATTTTCAAATTCCTGGAGCGATTATCCTCGGGATACTCAGTATTACTGTTTTAAGCTTACTAACAGGTTTATCTACCTGGCAGGGATTAATTTCCCTGCCCCCTTCCATTAGCGCTACTTTTTTAAAACTCGATTTTTCTGGCCTAAATACCGTTCTCGCCTTAAAAGCCACATTTACCTTTTTTTTAATCGCAGTGTTTGATGCCACGGGAACTTTGATCGGTTTATTAAATCCCTCTGTATTTAAACAACAAAAAAACTATTCCAAACGTCTTAGTAATTGTTTAACCGTTGATGCTGCCTCTTCTGCTGTAGCAGGATTATTAGGCTCCGCAAGTACCTCCCCCTACATCGAGTCTGCAGCAGGAATTGAAGCAGGAGGACGTGGTGGAATAACTGCCATAGTTATCGCAATCGGTTTTCTCCTTATGTTATTTTTTTCACCTTTAGCGCGAATGATTCCTAACTTTGCAGTAGGCCCCGCTCTTTTGTATGTGGCTTGTTGTATGATGAAACACCTCACTGACATGAAATTACATGATGTAAGTGAAACAGCTCCTTGTATGGTTACAATCATGATGATTCCCTTTACTGCGTCTATTGCTGATGGAATTGGCGGGGGTATTATTCTCTATACTTTATTAAAGCTGTTAACACGACAAAAAATTAATTTTTTACTCTTCATATTAAGTATTGTTTTTGTAATATTTTTCCTTGTAAGTTAAACAATTAAAATACCGTATTATGAACGTCGGCAGTTTGCATAATAAAACACATACAATCTTAGGATAATTCACCGAAGAATTGCGTTTGTACAGAAAAATTGCTTTACTTAAACTGATCTGAATTACAGTATGTAATCACCATAACCCTTTCAGTTGGAGATTATTATGACAAAATTTTTTGATACAAAAACGAAAACCCTATTTGTTACTGGAGGAAGAACGCCAGTAGCTGATTTATCAGATAATCCACTCATGGAATTGCCTAATCCAGATGAAGTTCCCCCTGCTCTTGTACTGCGTAGACAAAATGCCGTAGCAGGAAGAAATGCTGAAAAAACTTACGTAAGTACGGCAGGTGAAGAGCTTCACGGAAATTATGATTTAAACGATCCCAGTAATGCGGATCTTGAAGAAGTCCGCGACACAATTTATTGCCCTTAACCCCTATACAGAAATCTCAGAGCCTTCTACACTTATCGAGAAAGAGTAGTAGAAGGCCACGCTCTAAGCTCATCCAATGTATTGATGCACTTAAATTTTTAAATGATCAGAAAAACATATACATTTAGCAAACCATCTGCATATAATACGTTAAGATGATATTTAAAATATACAACTTTGCATGCATTATCATCTGCAAGACGAATGAATACAATTCAATTCTTATTTAATGAGGATGAAATAATATGAGAAAACACGGACATCAGCAAAACCCTCACGAGCACACTCACCCATCAACAGTTCAACCACATGCTCACACTACAGTAGTTGTTACAACTCCAATGTTAGGTGCTCACCCTAATTCTTTCTATTATCATTCACACCAGCAACCCTATTATATACCCCAGCAACATCATTCACATCAACCATATCCTCATCAGCAGCCACATGCGCATGAGCATCACCACGATGAACATACCCATTCCCATACACCTAAATAAAAAAAGATCCCGGATAATGCTATGTTATCCGGGACTATAAAGTAAGAAATTTTTTTGACCTAGCAAAGGATAATAATCTATCGCAATGAATTTAAAATTCATGTCTCAAAATAAAAACAAGTAAATATAGAGATAGATTCTTAGCAGTTAAGATAATCTTGAAGCACAATTTTAAAAATGCTTCAAAATACCTTTAGTTACGAGTCAAAAAAACTATTGTAAGTTTATAAATTTAGTTATTATGTTACTTAATTAGGATTTTGCGATTTTTCAATGCGCTCGATAGTAATTATAATTTTAACATTTATTTGTTCTGCATTAATTCATGCAAACGAAATTAATATTTCCACAACTACCAAAAATGGGAATACTATTTTTTATTTGCAAGCAGGCGCATTTAATTTAGAAAAAGATGCAAAACAACGCCAACACGAATTATCTGTTCTCGTTAGTGAACCAGTTGAAATTAAAAATCTATCGGATAAGAAACTTTATCTTGTACAAATTGGACCAATTAATGATTATCTCACCGCACGTGCTTTGCAAAATAAATTAACTCAAAAAATCATCAATTCTAAAAAGAACAAGCAGATTGAAAATCAATCTCCTCCTTTAGCCCAATCCAACCAACCCGACAGCTCAAGTGAGCAAGCAGAAGCACCACCGTTGCCAAACAATAAATTATGGAACTTAAGAAATGCGGATATCAGAGCTGTTATCGCTGAAGTGTCTCGAGTAACTGGAAAAAACTTTGTCATTGATCCTCGAGTACAAGGAAAAATATCCATCGTATCAACCACACCAATGAACAATGACGAGCTCTACGAAGTGTTTCTTTCTGTTTTGCAAGTCTCAGGTTATGCTGCAATACCTAGTGGTGCGATCATTAAAATTATTCCCAATATTGATGCAAAAACACAATCACCTGATTTTCCAAGCGGAATGCAACAGCCCCCTAAAGGCGATGACATGATGGTGGCTGTCGTGCCGGTTCATTATGTTCCATCCGAGCAATTAGTACCTGTTTTACGACCATTGATGCCCCAATGGAGTAGTATCTCAGCGTATGCCCCCTCAAACATGCTCATTTTGTCAGGAAGAGCCAACAACATTCGTAGTCTTGCGGAAATCATCAAACAAGTAGATACTTCATCAGCAAACGGTATCGATATGGTTCATTTAAGACATTCATTAGCCATGGATATCGCCGCTACATTAAAAGATCTTGTTAAAGTTCAACCCAGCATGGGAGGATCGCGCACACAGTTAACTGTTGCTGCCGATGATCGCTCCAACTCTCTATTAATCAGTGGCTCCAAAACAGACAGAATACGTCTTAGGATGTTAATATTAAAATTAGATAAAGAAAGCTCGGAAGGACAGAACAGCAATACGCAAGTTGTTTATCTCAACTACCTCAGAGCAGAAGACCTGGTCCCCATTCTTGCCGGTATTGCACAGGCAAATTTCAGTGGGAATGTTGGAACAACCATTGGTACGATTACTCGTCCTATCTTGGACAGTACAAACCCTGCTTCCAATCTTACCAGTAACTCAAACATACAAGGCTCCAATGCCAGTTCTAGTTCTCTTTATTCATCAGGATCAGGTAGCGGCCCGTCTCCCCTCACTGCATCAGGAGCTACTGCAAATACTACGACTGCAACAACGCAAAATGAAGGAACAACCAAACCATCTGTTCAAATTATTGCTGAGCCTAACACAAATTCTATTATTCTTAATGCACCCGCATCAGTAATACGTATTTTGAAAAGAGTAATTACTCAACTGGATATTAAACCAGCGCAATTACTTATAGAAGCATTAGTCGCAGAAATAAACCAATCGGATATTAATGATTTGGGTATTGAATGGGGAAGTAATCAATTAACTGGAAGGCCTCAAGATTTTAGACCAGGATTTGCTATAATTAATAGTGGAACCAGATTGGATGATTTACAAGCACAAATATATGCTTTGGCCAGAGAGAACAAAGCGAATATTTTATCAACACCCTCCGTTGTAGTTCTTGATAATCGCCAAGCCAAGATATTGGTAGGTAAACAGGTTTCGATTGCATCAACAACTCAGCCTGCTAATGCTGGAGGGACAACAAATGGCGGTGTTCCATTTACCACTTTTGATCGAGTTAACGTTGCATTACATCTCTATGTTCGACCACAAATCACGCGTGGGAATGGAATTCAACTGCAAATCGACCAAGGTAATGACACACTGGATCCACCCGTTGTTGCTCCAAACGTGACTACTCCAACATTTCGAATTAGCAGTATCGTCACCTCCGTTCATGTTGAGAGCGGTGATGCAGTTGTTTTAGGCGGTTTGACTCAAGACAGTCTAAATAATGACAATAATCGTTTACCTATTTTAGGAGATATACCAGGTGTGGGTCGTATATTCAAACGGAAAATAAATTCTCGTGAAAAACGCGTGCTTATGGTCTTTATTAAACCCCTAATATTGCGTAATGAACGTGATAACATGCATATGACAAGTGAAAAATACAACCGTGTTCGCCAATACGAACTGGATTGGCTAAGATCACAAGATGCGTTTGTACAAAGCAATAACTCAACCGTATTGCCTGCTTTGAAACGTGCTGAATTGCCCAAACCGTTTCATCGCCCACCTTTACTAGTAACGAAGTAAGCCATGGAAAACGAAGAGAAACTACTGAAAATCCCATACAGCTTTGCGAAAAACCATGGGATTGTTGTTGCGAATGAAATGAGCGATAACCATGCCCTTGTTTATTATTTACCTGATACATCACTACAAGCCCTTGCAGAGATAAAACGTTTATTACAATGTGACTTTACTCTTAAACAGGTTGATGAATCAGCCTTTCAACAACATTTAGCACACGTGTATCAATCTAAATCATCGATATTAGAAGCTGCCGGGGGCATGGAAGAAGATATGGATCTCTCATTGCTGGCAAGTCAATTGCCAGTAAGTGAAGATTTGTTAGAAAATCAGGATGATGCGCCAATAATCCGTTTATTAAATGCATTATTTACTCAAGCAATAAAACAAAAAGCCTCTGATATTCATATTGAAACTTATGAAGATAGAGTATTAGTACGCAATCGTATTGATGGTGTTTTACATGAGGTTTTAGAAATTCAGCGCGCCATAGCCCCCTTAGTCATTTCTAGAGTCAAAGTTATGGCCAAACTGGATATTGCAGAAAAACGCATTCCACAAGATGGTCGTATTTCACTACGCATTGGCGGTCATAATATTGACGTTCGGGTTTCAACCCTTCCCTCAAACCATGGCGAACGTGTAGTTTTGAGGATTTTGGATAAACAAGCTGCACAATTGGATTTAAACCTATTAGGCATGCCACAACCCACAGTAAAAGCCATGCGAAAAATGATCGCAGAGCCGCATGGCATTATTTTGGTTACTGGACCAACCGGTTCCGGGAAAACTACTTCTTTATACGCTATGTTAACTGAGCTAAATGAAGTCACACGTAATATTTTAACGATCGAAGATCCCATAGAGTATGATCTTGAAGGTATTGGACAAACACAGGTTAATACCAAGGTACAAATGACCTTTGCCAAGGGTTTAAGAGCAATTCTCAGACAAGATCCCGATGTAGTCATGATAGGAGAAATTCGTGATTTGGAAACTGCTGAAATTGCAGTTCAAGCCAGTCTTACAGGACACTTGGTATTGTCAACCTTACATACAAACAGTGCACTAGGTGCACTTACTCGTTTACGCGATATGGGAGTTGAATCTTTTCTCTTATCTTCAAGTATCGTTGGACTTATCGCACAACGATTGGTGAGAAAACTATGCCCTCAATGCAAAACACCACATCAATTAAGAGACGACGAAAAAGAACTTATGGGACTCACAGCAGACACAGATATATCAAAAGTTTTTGAACCCAAAGGTTGCGACTTCTGCAATCACTTAGGCTATAAAGGAAGAACAGGAATTTATGAACTGATTACTGTAGATGAAACGCTAAGAGGAATGATTCATCGCCATGAAAATTTGCAAGCGATGGAAAATTATTTACGCCCTGCCACACCCAGTATTCGTGATGACGGATTTAAGCGAGTACTCGCTGGTGATACGTCACTGGCTGAAATTCTTCGTGTAACAACCCAAGGTTAGTGATTAAATATAAAAATACTGCAAGGGGAATTACATCAAAAAGAATCACAAACGGTATCAAGCAGCAAGTTCATTGGAAAAGTATCAAATTTAATATCTAAAAATGATACGCATTTTGGAAATGACATAGAAATGCAACCCATCTAAAACGTGCATGATTTTTATTTCGAGCGATTGATGTAAAACAGCGCTTGAAGAAAACTCAAAAACTTGAGAAATTCCCCAACTACTAAATCTGCAATCCATTCCTCTTGCACTGCATGAAAATTTATCACCGTTAGCATGGTTGGAAGGAGTTTTCTCATAAGTAGAATTTCTTTCCTAAAGATAGCGATGTAAACTGGAAAGTTTCAGTTTTTGCTAAAAATTTGTTTTCTTATTAATAGATAGAAAATTCCTATGAAAATCAAATGTTAATGGTTACTATATAAAATAGCTTCAATGCCCTAAAAAACATCTTATGATAATATGGAATAAAGTTGCTTTTAATGATTAAGAAGTGTTGGCAAATAAAAGGAAGTGTTATGCAGCTTTGGATCAAAGGATTTATTTGTTTCAGCATATATACATTAGTCTCCTGTACTGTTTCTCTACCTCAGCAAAGCCAGGTTAAAAATATAAAAACTGTTCCAAGCATGGAGCATTCCATTAAAAAGAGCTTACAAAAAAAAGAGATTTTTTCTAAAGGAAAATGGCCAAACAGACAATGGTGGTTATCTTATAACAGCCCTGAGCTCAACACTTTAGTTACAGAAGCTTTAGCTAACAATCCTTCAATTCACGAAATCAAAAAACGTATTGAAATTGCTAAACAGCGGGCAGTTGTTACACGCTCGCTATTAGCCCCTTTAGTTTTTTTTAATGCACATGAAAATCGGCAATATGTAAGTAAAAACGGTTTATATCGCGCATTCAATCCTAATTTTCCTTTAAGTGCCAGACTCTTGGATCTTTCTCTTTCTTTTACTTATGAATTTGATTTTTGGGGAAAAAACCGTAATCTTTTTTATGCCGCGTTAGGAGAAGCAAAAGTTCAAGAGGCGGAAGCTGCTGAAGTAGAGCTGATTACAAGTACCGCAATTGCACAAGCTTATTTTGCTTATAAAACAAATCTTATAAGAAAAAAATTATATACACAGTTAATTGAAGTACGACAAAAAATTGCAAAATTACAAAATTTATTGGTACACAAAGGACTTTCTTCAAAATTACCTGCATTAGAAACTTCAGAAAAATTACTTGAATCCCAAAAATTATTATCAAGCATTACAGATGAATTGACTACCAATAAACACTTGATTAATACTTTAGCAGGACGTGGACCAGATGATTCTCTATTGACTCATTCCACCCTCTCCCCGCTGCCCAAAACGCTGAACATTCCCCAAATACTGCCATTGGATTTCTTAGCCCGCAGACCTGATCTTATGGCGCAAATTTGGCGTGCTAAAGCTTTAGCCTATAAAACAGGAGCAGCAATGGCAGAATATTATCCTGATATCAATCTCATTGGTCTGATTGGTTTGGAAAGCACAAGTTGGCGAAAGTTTTTTGATTTATCGAGTGGTACTGCGGCAATTAGACCTGCATTGCAATTACCTATTTTCACTGCAGGAGCGATCCGTGCTAATATCAAAGCAACCAAGGCACAATTTGATGCAGCGATTGACGCATACAATAATTTGCTCTTATACAGTACTCAAGAAGTTCTTGATGTCTTAGCTTTTGCTGGGGATATCTATCAGCAAAAAATAGAACAAAAAAAAGTGGTGGAATATGCGAAACAGCGTTACCAATTAAGTTACTTGCGCCAACAAAAAGGCTTAGACAGTTTATTTGATCTTTATTTTTTACAAGAAGAAGTCATTCAAAAAGAGCTTGTAGATGTTACTCTACTCTATAACCAATATTTAGCCTCTATAAAATTAAACAAAGCATTGGGAGGAGGTTACTATCAAAATACGATACCCTTGGTGAAACACTCATGAAACAAAGATCTGCCTCTTTTTATTTTGCCGTCATTCTTATCGTTTTATTTATTTTCTTTTTTTTGTATTGGCTTTTTGTATGGAGCCAGCAAGTTTATACCAATGATGCCTATGTACAAGGGAATCAGGTCTACATCAAATCCTTGCGCCCAGGATTCGTTACAGGTATCTATACTGACGATAGTTTTTTAGTAAAAAAAGGACAACTCCTTGTTACATTAAATGAAACAGATTCACACATAGCTTTGGAAAAAGCTAAGAAGAAACTTGCCAGTACAGTGCGTGATGTATCCCAGGCATTTCATGATGTGTTTATATTGGCTGCAGACATTGAAATGAAAAAAGCGCAACTTTTAAAAGCACAACAAAACCTTAAACATCGTCATGATGTCATTGGCGCTAAAGGAGTTTCTTTAGAAGATTATCAAAATGCGCAAGATGATCTAAAAGCATCCATTGCCTCATTAAAAAGTACTAAGAATAAATATCAAAAAATGCTCGCTTTTGTACAAGGCACGTCCATTACTGAGCATCCCTGGGTACAGGCAGCTGCGCAAGAAGTACGCGATGCGTGGGTACAATTATATCGAACTAAAATTTATGCGCCCGTAGACGGATTGGTAGCACAAAGAACAATTCAAGTAGGTATGTGGATTTCTCCTAAAGAACCACTTATGTCTATTATTCCCCTGGATCAAATATGGGTAAATGCCAATTATAAAGAAACCCAGCTGAAAAAAGTGCGCATTGGACAAAGCGTTAAGTTAACTTCTGATCTTTATGGTTCTGATGTTGTATTTCACGGAAAAATTGTCGGCTTGCCAGGAGGTGCAGGGAATGTTTTTTCATTATTACCGCCTGAAAACCTCTCAGGAAACTGGATTAAAATCGTTCAAAGATTACCAGTGCGGATTGCTCTAGTACAGGATGAACTAATAAAACATCCTCTGCGAATTGGCCTTTCTTTAGAAGTAACTACAGATCTTTCCGATCAAAATGGCCCCTTAGTGCCCACCTCAACTTCTGGCTCACCACATTATGTTACTGATATTTTCCAAAAAGAAGAAACAGGCGATGAAAAGCTTATAGCAGAGATTATTAAGAGTAATTTGGATCCTAATCTTAAGAAGTATGCCAATTCACCTCTAGTTTTAAATAAGATCGACTTAAATGAGATGAACAAACAATGATTCTCTATATTTTACTCTTATCACTTGCTGCAGTAATCTTCAATCTTACCTTACCAATTATGGCAGGTCTGTATATTGTAAGTGATCTGGGCGGAAGTCCCTATATGACTTCGTATACGGTCAGTTTTTTTTGTATTGGCAATCTCTTAGGAGTACCTTTAGGAAAACCCGGAGTAACACGATTAAGTCCTATTCAACTTTTTGTAGTCTGTCTCAGCCTGACCGCATTATGTTCATTGGGATGTGCTACTGCGAGTGATTTCTTTACATTTATATTATTCAGGTTTTTAGAAGGTTTTGCTTCAGGACCAATGTTTCTTCTTATTACATGTACGCTTATTCCCTTACTCTCTTCCAATAAAGATAAAGTCTATATTGTATCTTTAGTATTGATTTGTCTTTCCATCATTCCCGTAATCGGTGCATCATATGGTGCTTGGATTGCTTACAGCTACCATTGGCGATTCCTTTTTTTCTCTAACATCCCTTTATGTATCTTTTTAATTCTGTATGTTGGCTATGGTTACAGAAAATATCATGAACCCGTAAAAAAAACATATTTTGATAAACTTGGATATTTTTACTATTGCATCAGCATGATTTTTATTGGACCTGCTTTAACTACTGGCCAGGAGTTAGATTGGTTTCGTTCTTCTTTAATTACTTTTTTGCTTGTTTTTGGTGTAATCAGTCTTATTTTTTTTGTTTTACGCAGTTGGTCAGCCCCACATCCCGTCATTGATTTGAAATTACTTAAAAATTTTTATTTTTCACTCGCAATGATCTACATCGCATTATTTTTTGCCCTCTATTTTGGCATGGTAATCTTGTTGTCTTTGTGGCTAAAGCTTTATGTTAATTACACTCCTGATTGGATTGCCCTCATCATAGGAACAATGGCATTCTGTGGATGGATACCCGTATTCATCAATAAGAGACAATATGAACCATTCTTTCCCTTAATCATTGCTTTGCTCTTTTTTGCCATTTCCTGTTTCTATACCACATACTTTAATGTAGATATCAATTTTAATCGAATTGCATTTTCGCGTGGATTAGCCGGTATTGGGCTTGCGCTGTTTTTATCTCCCCTCTTTCAATTATCAGTACAAACTCATCCTGAAACGAAACTTGCCGAATGCATAGGCTTCTTTCATGTTTCACGCTTGCTTGGCAGTGGATTAGGAGTGGCTCTATTTCTTATTTTATGGCATAGACGAGAAGTATTTTATCATCATCGCTTAGGAAGCAAATTAACTGCATTTTCCCAGGAAACACAGCAATTTCTAGAAAAAGCAAAATTATTACATATTCAGGGAAAACACGCTTCGGCTCAATTAAATTTCTATCTTACGCGACAGGCTACTGCTTTAGCCCTTGATGATTGCTTTTATCTTATGGGTTGGATGGCTCTCTTATTACTGTTTTTTTTAATCATTATTTTTCTATTTCGTAGTAAAAAAAATTCGGTTCTAACAAAGAAAGATAAGAGTCCACTATTAGTAGATAAAGGTATTTCCGAACAAAGATCTTAAAACTGGAGCCTAAGTATAACCATTACTCGCCATAAGCGTATTCAAAATTCTTTCATATACATTCTATATTTACTTACCCACATTTTTGCCCATCTTCACTAGGCAAAAAAGGAACATCAACGCATTAAACTTAATTCTTCTGTAAAGAAAGGACCATCCATAAGTTTTTCTGGCCATTTAAAAAGCATTACTGTAAGAATATTACGATGCTCACCAAATATAAAATCTACTGAACTCGTGCGAGTAGGAATCATCTGATGTTGCGCGTTATACACTGTTTCTAGATGCTCCCTTATTTTTTTAATTGCTGGAGAATCTTTTTTATTTAATAACAATAAACAAACCCCTACTTCAGCAATAACATCATTTTCGGCCCGCTCTATTATTTGTTGCATATTGCGCTCAAAATATTCGCTTATCCAGAGAAAAGCTTCGTCACTAACTGAGTTTTGATAATAATGACTCGCTGCAGTAATAAAATGGGTCATACCATAAATTTTTGCTTCATATTCCAACTCGGATAGTTGACTATCCATATAATCCGGAAAAGTTTGCTGAAATAGTTTGGTATAGGATTTTCTTAAATCAATAATGTGTAAATCATGTAAATAATAAACGTAATTAACTAATTGAGCGCCATAAATCTTAATGTTTTCCTCATCTAAGATAAACTCCTCCAGCCGAGCAATTTGAGTCTTTAATACATCAATAGCTGTATTAGTTTGCGGAAACAGAGAAGTATTTTCCAAATGATAGGAAAAAATTTTATTGGTTATCTCTAATAAATAAAGATAAAAAAATAAATCACCATATTGTGATATTTTTTTGATACGTAACTTGTATTTTTGTGAGGGATTTTGGTTAGCATCTAATAATAAATTATTCGACTTTTTAAGGATGAGCTCTGGCTGATCAAAACTTGAAAAAAGATATTGATATTTATTACTTAAAAAATACACATAATCAATAACCGAATGCAGATGCTCTTTATCGCCTGTGATTCGGTACATTCTTATTGAAAAGTGCTCTTGTTTCACTATAGGCAACTTATAAAGATTTGCTTTATAGTTATCTAAGACCGAATCAGCTATTTCTGCATAACCCACAGCAGAAAAAAATAATATTAAAAAAATTAAACGTTTCACAACTACATTATATAAAAGTGGATCTTGAACTGGTTATTAAAAATAATCGGCATGATTATAAAGTAATCATGCGGGAATTGAAAACAATATTACACTTCCTTGCCCCATACTGTTCACAGGATAGTAAACGTTGAGATACACCAAAAATGTTGGGTTAAATAGTACTTCTTGCCCTTACTGCAATTCGTGCAGGGAAAGAGCAGAACATAGAGATAATAAGATACTTAGACAGCAAAGTCTTTTTGGAAAATTATTTAGTTCCCAATTGACACTGAAGTTATAATAGATGAGATCGAGAGCTTGTATAGAAAAAAGAAAGCATAGCTACTGGTTGACATAAGATCGTAAATCTTTGGACTTAAATATCCAAGCAAAAAAATTCCCGGGTTTTGCTGCGTTGAACCCGGGTTATAACCGAGAAGAATAAATAAATGCCCTATTCTACCCTACGCCAAGTGGTACCGTTCACTCCATCTTCTAACTCGATTCCACGACTTAATAAGTCTGCTCTTATTTGGTCCGCGCGTTCCCAATCCCGATCAGCGCGTGCTTGAAGTCGCTCGGCGATTAATTGATCAATTGCTACTCTGTCTTCTTCTGCAAACCCTGCTTGTAAAAATGATGCAGGATCTTCTTGCAAAAGGCCCATGGTGCTGGCTAAGTACTTTAATGTATTCACTAAAACGGGTGAATTCTTTTTATTTACTTCATGACTAAGCTGAAATAGAACAGATAACGCAATTGGAGTATTAAAATCATCATTCATTGCTTGGTTAAATTCATTAATCCAATGATTATCTAATTCATTATTCGTAATGATATGGCTGTCTTTTATGGTCTGATATAAACGAGTCAACGCTTTTTTAGCATTAGCTAAATTTTCTTCAGAATAATTTAATGAACTACGATAATGACTACTTAAAAGAAAATAACGCACAACTTCCGGATGATGTTTGGCTAAAACATCGGCAATAGTGAAAAAATTACCTAATGATTTTGACATTTTTTCATTATTAACTTGCAGCATTCCTACATGCAACCAGTAATTTGCAAAAGGTTTTTCCGTAGCCGCCTCACTTTGAGCGATCTCATTCTCATGATGCGGAAATTGTAAATCCAATCCTCCCCCATGAATATCGAATTGCTCACCTAATTCACTCATTGCCATTGCAGAGCATTCAATATGCCAGCCTGGACGTCCTTCACCCCAAGGAGAGGGCCAACTGGGCTCACCTGGTTTTGCCTTTTTCCATAAAACAAAATCCAATGGGGAACGTTTTTCTTTAACAATTTCAACGCGAGCACCAGCGACAAGACCTTCCAGATCTTTATGCGATAATTTGCCATAGTCGGCAAAAGAATCAACTTGATAACATACATCCCCATTTTCACTAAGATAGGCATTTCCCTTTTCGAGCAATCGCTCAATTAACCGAATAATGCTGCTTATATGTTCTGTAGCACGTGGTTCTACATCAGGAGATAAAATATTTAACGCTTTTGTATCCTCATTCATTGCTGCAATATACTGGGCAGTCAATTCATCTATGGGTATTGCACGCTCATGTGCACGTGCAATTATTTTATCGTCAATATCGGTAATATTACGTACATATTTCACATCATAACCTTGTGAGCGCAAGTAACGAACAATAACGTCAAAAGATACCATAGAGCGAGCATGACCTATATGACAATGATCATATACAGTGATACCACAAACATAGATACCAATTTTTCCAGGCACAATGGAAACAAATGGTTCTTTTGTTCTAGTTAAAGAATTATATAAATGCAACATATCTGCCCCTTAGCTTAGGCCTGTTTAATCTAGCGCATTGTAAACAGACCTTAGTACATTGACAATTCTACTCTTTTGGTGACTTGTCAACAGACTCCAGTTTTCCCCAAGTGTCTTTCAAGTCCACTACACGATGAAATGCGTTAACACGCCCATCTTTTAACTCATTAACACAATAATATCCCAACCGTTCAAACTGAAACACGTCGTCTAATTGTTGATTTACTAGAGCAGGCTCACAATATCCTTGCTTTATTTGCAATGAATTATGGTTTAAAAACTGGAAGAAATCATCTTCACTGCCCGGATTAGGATCATTAAATAGACGATCATACTCCAACACGGTCACCGGATAGGCTTGTTCACAAGATACCCAATGAATGACCCCTTTAACCTTCCTGTCCTCCGGATTCTTACCCAAAGTTTTTTCATCATAGGTACAACGCAACTCAATGATATTGCCTTGTTCATCATGTACCACATCATGACATTTAATCACATAAGAATGGCGTAAACGTACTTCAGCACCAGGCGATAAACGAAAATATTTTTTGGGTGGTTCTTCCATAAAATCAGAGCGCTCGATAAATATTTCTCGTGTAAATGGTAAATCTCGTGTGCCTGAATCTGGATCTTGTGGGTTATAAGCAGGCTTTAATATTTCTACTTTATCTTCAGGGTAATTTTCTATGACTACTTTCAATGGATCCATAACACATAAAGCGCGTTTCGCTGTTTTATTTAGTTCAGCACGGACACATTCTTCTAATATAGACATATCAATCACGGAATCACTACGTGATATTCCTATTACTTCACAAAATTGACGAATCGCTGCAGGAGGATAACCGCGTTTACGCATACCACGTAAAGTAGGCATTCGTGGATCGTCCCATCCAGATACTGCCTTTTTTTCCACTAATGTTCGCAGTTTGCGTTTTGAAGTAACTGTATGCGATAAATTCAAACGTGCAAACTCAGTTTGTATTGGTTTTGCAGGTAAAGGCAAATTGTCAATACACCAATCATATAAAGGTCGGTGATCTTGAAATTCCAATGTACATAAAGAATGAGTAATTTTTTCCAAAGCATCAGAAATAGGATGTGCATAGTCATACATAGGATAAATACACCATTCATCACCTGTACGTTGGTGAGATGCGTGTCGAATACGATAGATTACAGGATCTCGCATATTCAAATTACCTGATTGCATGTCAATTTTTGCTCGCAACACATGAGCGCCATCAGGAAACTCTCCTGCTTTCATGCGAGTAAATAAATCCAAACTTTCTTCTATTGGCCTATTTCTGTAAGGGCTCTCCTTTCCAGGTTCTTGCAAAGTTCCTCGATAAGCACGAATCTCCTCCATACTCAAACTATCCACATAAGCCAGATCTTTTTTAATTAACAATACTGCAAACTCATAAAGCTCATGATAATAATCCGAAGAATGAGTCATTTCATACCATTCAAAACCCAGCCAGCGCACATCTTCAATAATAGCGTTAACGTATTCTTCCTCTTCTTTTATAGGATTTGTATCATCAAAACGTAAATAACAAATACCGCCAAACTCTTGCGCCAAACCAAAGTTCAGGCATATAGACTTGGCATGTCCTACATGTAAATATCCATTAGGTTCTGGAGGAAAACGAGTCACTACAGACTTATGTTTGCCACTTGCCAGTTCCTCAGTAATCAGTTGTCTTATAAAATGTGCTCGTTTTTCAGTTAATTCTATCATTCGATCTTTCCGTCACTATTTATTACTAATCTGGATAAAGGTAAAGATGACCTGGATTCATCCATTTTTACGTACCAAATTACCAGGATCCACCTTGAGCTTTATCCAAAAACTTTTATATTTAATTTGCATTAGGCCCTTTTTATTCTAAATTTCCGTAAATTGGAAGGAAGAAGATTGACATGACCTATTGCTTATTATTTTAAATTATTATCCATAGCATGTCGCATGGAGTACATTAAGTCCGCTCCGGCCTGCAACATATCACTATTTGCATTGTACGCCTCCAGAATCCGCGTGATCAGAGCAGCCCCCACAATCACACCATCTGCAAAACGAGCAACCTTCGCAGCCATTTCCGATGTTTTTATACCAAAACCGACCATTAAAGGAAGCGTAGTTTGCGCTTTTCGAAGTTGATATTGTGATTTTAAAGACGAAATATCCAGTGCATTAGAGCCAGTAACGCCTTTTAAAGACACATAGTACAAATATCCCTTGGCATATTGGTTAATTAATGCCATTCGCTCATCTGAGGTCGTAGGCGAACACAAAAAGATACTGTATAAACCATGTTTATGCCAGACTTTAGCTACCTCTTCACTTTCTTCCGGTGGCAAATCCACCAGAATAGTTCCATCTACACCGGCTTCTACTGCATGTTGCGCAAAAAGTTCATAACCAAAATGTTCAATGGGATTTAAGTAGCCCATTATAACAACTGGAGTTTCTTTATCTTGCAAACGAAAATCCTTCACCATATCTAATACAGTTTGACAATGCACATCATGAGCAAGTGCACGCTCCATCGCCCTTTGAATCACCGGACCTTCCGCCATAGGATCAGAGAATGGGATACCTAATTCTAAAATGTCTGCTCCAGCTTTAACCAATTCATGCATGAGTTTGACTGTAATTTCTGGAGAAGGATCTCCCGCAGTAATATAGGGACTTAGCATTTTTTTGCCATTAGCTTTCAGACGCATTAAAGTTTTGTCAATTCGGTTCATACAGTAATCCCATCAATTTGTGCCACAGTATGCATGTCTTTATCACCACGACCTGATAAATTCACAATAATATTTTGCTTCACTGACATTTTTTTAGCGAGTTTCATTGCATAGGCAACTGCATGGCTTGATTCAAGTGCTGGAATAATTCCTTCTATTCGTGTTAAGGTACGAAATGCATCTAATGCTTCATCATCATTAATTGCTTCATAAACCACACGTCCGGTATCTTTTAAATAGGCATGCTCAGGTCCTACTCCAGGGTAATCAAGACCTGCTGAGACTGAATGAGTATCTTTAATTTGACCGTATTCATCACAGAGTAAATAAGTTCGATTACCATGTAAAACCCCTGGGGTTCCAGCAATCAACGAAGCAGAATGCTCACCACTTTCCAAGCCTTTTCCTCCCGCCTCTACGCCGTAGATAGCAACTGTGGAATCATTCAGAAAAGGATAAAATAAACCAATTGCGTTAGAGCCGCCACCTACGCAAGCAACCAATGCATCAGGAAGATGTCCTGTCTTTTCTAAAAATTGCGCCCTTGCTTCAACGCCAATGATGGATTGAAAATCCCGCACCATCTGCGGGTAAGGATGAGGACCTGCAACGGTACCAATAATATAAAAAGTATTGTCCACATTACTTACCCAATCTCGCATGGCTTCATTTAACGCATCTTTTAATGTTCGTGATCCTGATGTGACAGGAACAACTTCTGCACCCAACAATTTCATGCGATAAACATTGGATGATTGTCGTTTTATATCTTCAGCCCCCATGTACACGACACATTCCAGGCCTAATTTAGCAGCTACCGTTGCTGAAGCCACTCCATGCTGACCTGCACCTGTTTCGGCAATTACCCTCGTTTTCCCCATACGCTTGGCAAGTAGTGCCTGGCCTACGGTATTATTAATTTTGTGCGCCCCAGTATGATTCAAATCCTCTCGTTTTAAGTAGATTTGCGCTCCACCAATTTCCTTACTTAAACGTCGCGCATGATAAAGAGGGTTAGGACGACCTACATAATCTTTTAATTCAGCATTCAGCTCAGCCAAAAAATCAGGATCTTTTCGATAAGTCGCATAAGCTTCTGCCAATTGCTTCAATGCATGCATCAAAGTATCTGCTACAAAAATGCCACCATAAGGACCGAAATGTCCGCGCTCATCAGGAAGTTCTTTTTTGTTCATTAATTTACCTTAATTAACTTCTTATAAACGTAGCCTGGGTGAAGCGCAGCGTAACCCGGGAATATTGGATCTCAGATCCCGGGTTACGCTGCGCTTCACCCAGGCTACTATACTATATTATCAATTTAATAATTTCTGCATAAAACGGCTCATTTTGTCATGATCTTTAATTCCGGGCGATGCCTCGATGCCACTGCATAAGTCTACAGCATACGGGCGGCATAATTTAATTGCCTCGCGCACATTATATTCATTCAGCCCACCAGCCAATATAAAAGGTTTGTCTATTTTTTTTGGAATAATCTTCCAATCAAAAACACTCCCAGTTCCACCTCTAGCCGTCTCAGAAGGTGAGTCCAGCAATAACGCCTGTGCTGTCACAAAGTCTTGTGCAGCCTGATGAATATACTCTGCTGAATCACAATGTATGGCTTTAATAAAAGGTTTATTAAATTGTTGGCAAAACTCAGCAGATTCATCACCATGAAATTGCAATAATTGAATTGGCAAGTTCTCTATTATTCTATGGACAAAATCTTGTTCAGGATTAACCAAAACAGCAACCGAGTTTATAAAGGCAGGCAGATCTTTTAATAAAACTTGTGCCTGTTCTATTGAGACACAACGTGCACTTTTTGGATAAAAGATCAAACCTATAGCATCAACACCCAGTTTTATGGCATATGCGATATCCTCACTACGCGTCATACCGCACATTTTGACTCGTACACGTGCCGTTTTCATTATTTCTCCGGAAGAAAAAAAGGCCCCAGGCTACTCTGCAATATAGAAAATTCTTGCGGATAAGTCACTTGTACTAAATACAATCCATAAGCAGGTGCAGTCTCAGCACCTAATCTCCTATCTTTCGCTTTCAGTACTTCATCTACCCAAGATACAGGGTGTTTTCCTGATCCTACTGCAATTAACACGCCAGCAATATTCCGTACCATATGATGCAAAAACGCATTAGCAGTAATATCAATCATCACCAAATCACCCATACGACTCACCTGTAAATTATGGATATTGCGCATAGGCGTGTTCGACTGACACTCTACAGAACGAAATGAAGTAAAATCATTCTCCCCTAGTAAAAGCTGTGCAGCTTGATGCATCAGACGATGATCTAATTGCCTGTATTGCCAAGTTACATTGCTTCGCAGTAAAGCAGGCCGAATGGCATTATTATAAATGATATAACGATATCTTCTTGCAGTAGCAGAGTATCTTGCATGGAACTCTTCTGGTAAATCCCGTCCCCATTTAACACAAATATCTTTAGGTAGGAAAGAGTTCACCCCATGAATCCATGCACGAATGCTACGTACTTTATTGCAGTCAAAATGAATTACTTGATTTGTAGCATGTACACCAGTATCTGTTCTCCCTGCACAAACCACGGAAATGGGAGAATCTGCTACTTTTGATAAGGCATGTTCTACGGCTTGTTGCACAGTATGCAAGCCTGTTTGTGCTTGCCAGCCATGATACTGGCTACCATCGTACTCAAGCACCAAGGCAATACGCATTGATTATTCCTGATAAAAGGGTCAATTTATAATACAGTATATGTTTTGTCTATACCCTAATATAATTGATTTTCAAGTTTATTAAATATTATAGTCATTTCTCTTATTCTAAGCACTGTAATTAAGAATTATTAAGCTTTCTTGTAGCTCAGAGAATGCAATTTCTTTTACAAAATCATCTTATTGATTTAACTCATTTAATTATGATACTTTCCCATGCCACAATGAAATCATTGTCAATAATTGGGCAAAATCTTTTTAGGGGTTCGTTTCACTTCGCTAGATTGAGCCCAAATGATCTGATTTTCGATCACCAACATGCAGGCCTACATGAAGTATATACGCATTAGAGCACAGAAAATCAGGTCATTTGAATCAAGATAATAGAAATGGAAATAAACCCTATAGTGATTATTAAATTTTGAGACTTATTTATGAAATGGAATTTATTTTACTCTACTACCCTCACCTTATTACTCGTCATCGGTAATCCATCGTTCTCTAAGAATATTAAAAATATCCAAAATGGATTAACACCCTCTATTTTCAACAGTCAAGGTAATTGGTTTATATCTCTAGGAGGAGGCGCTCAATTTCCCGCTTTAAATTCCCATATGAAAGTAAATAATGACTCAGGATTTCCAGAACCATTTAATCGTGATCGTTATTCAATCACAAACGACAATGGAGGACTCATTGCAGCATCTGTAGGCCGACGTTGGCAAAATAATAATTTCTGGCTTCCATCCTATTCCTTGAGTCTATTCTGGCAGCACTTTTTCAAAATGCATATCAATGGTGAAATAACACTATACTCCCTACCTGAATTTACCAACTATAATTACAATCTCGACTTTGTTTCTAATCTTTTATTAGCCTCTGGAAAAATTAATTTATTTCAATATGGAATAGTTTCTCCTTACATTAATGGCGGGATAGGAAGTTCTTTCAATCATGTATCTAATTATAGTGAAGAAGCATTTTCAGGAGTTACACCTCGAGTTAGTCCTGGATTTAGGGGCTCCAATACAAGTGAATTTGCTTACAATGTGGGTGCTGGTATTGATATGCAAATTCTTCCTCAATTGATTCTCTCAGTGGGTTATCTTTACCAAGATTTAGGCCCAATTTCCTCAGGTCATGGAATTGCTACATGGGCTGAACAATTATTAAATCCTGGCTCCTATCGCTCAAATGAAGTTTTAGTCACTGCAACTTATCTTTTCGGTAAAGAAAGACATTAAAACAAATATTAAAGCTTTCCGTGAATCTCATCGATGAGACGTTGCGTCTCTTCTTTTTGAGACTTGCTACCATGTTCCATAACTTCATTTAAAGAATTTAATGCGGATTCTGTATCTTCCATTCCTATATAGGTTTTAGCAAGGGCCAAAAGGGTATCTAATGCTTTTTGGTTCTTTAGGTTAATAAGTTTTTTACTTTCATCATCCTTCTGGGTTTGCTCTATATCAGCGGGCACAGAAAGAGTAAAATCCAAACCATTCCCCTCATCACTTATTTGTTCTTGAGCATTATTTTCTTTTGTGGCTGGCTTTTCTGTAAGTAAATAATGTAGACCTGATTCAAATTCCAATAAATTATCTTCCTCAGATTTATCTCTTAAAGATTTTTGCTCTTCATTAGTCTGAAAAGATGGTTCATTTTCCTCTTCAGCTGGCATTATTTCCAACAATGGTTCTTCATCTGTTGCTGTGGATTCAAAAGAAACATCAGATTCTATATTCATCTTTTCTATTGGAGAAGAAATAACTAATGTGGAGTCGGGTTCTAATTCTGTCCTGGCTTTTAATTCTGGCTCAGGTTTTAATTCAGATTTAACTTCTTCTAATGGTTCTTTCCTAACTAATTCTTCTTTTGAACTCATAATGGGTTGGGTTGAAGCAGGATGAAATGCTGTCGGAGTAGAAGATCCCGTTGTTGTAGGTGACTGCTTTTTTCTTGGATCGCGTTGTTTAAAATAATAAAACACAGCAATACAATCTCCTCCAGCAACGAACAATAGTATCAATAAAATCCAAAAATCATCCGTTTTATTAGATATGTTCGTTGCGCTGCGTTGCCCTGCAATTGCTATGCGCTCTTTCATTAAAGTTTGAATTTGCTTACGCGTCAATTGAAGCTCTTTATCACGTACATCCAATTGTTTTTGTAACTTTTTATTTTGTGCCTGCAACAAACTCAATTGCTCTGTTAATAACGCATTAGATTCCCGTAAAGAATCTACAGCAGCAGTTGTAACAGATATTTCAGCCTTGAGCGTTCTACTTTGTTCTGGACTTACTTGCTTTTCTAATGAAGGTATTGAACTGGGCATAATAAATTTTGGCAGATTTTGGTTCAGCATAGAGGCTGTAGCGCCAGGAAACTTTGGGGCTGGAGGTATTTGTGAATAGGCAACGGGAGTTGCAGGGGATACTTGTCCTGTTATATAAGGTGGAGCCAATACATGGTTAATCGATGTTTTTTCATTCCAGGCCTTATCATGAGCCATTACCTCAACGGTAGCTAAATCGGCTGGCACCTCTAAAAACTTTGTATCAGAAGGAATTTTAAGACGAGCACCCGCTTTTAATCCATTCAAATTTCCATCAGTAAATACATCAGGATTTGCTCCCACAATTGCAAGGACAATTTGCGGTAAAATTGCTTCGGACGTTTTATATCGCTGCGCAATTTGCCATACATTTTCCTTGGATGACGTAGGTCTATAAGCTGCTTTTTTCTTTTGTGCCAAATTCCCTGCTTCAGCATGTTTTTTGGTAGAAGCTGTTGTTGTGTGATGATAATTAGTAAATTTTCTCTGATAAATTAGGCTTCTTTGTGCAGTTGTATTCGCTAATTTATAACCAGGTGGATCCAAAAGTACCGTATAAATTTTAAAAATTTGTCCTTTAGGCCATGTTAAATCAACAATAAGCTGCATATAAGGCTCAATCATTCGTTTTTTGGAATGAACTTCCACAACGAATTTTCCTTGTTTATTTTTCTTAACATCCAAAAAAAGAATACTTATTGCTTTAGAGCGTTCAACACCCAAACTTTGATAACTTTTTGGATCAGCAAGTTCAACTTTAATAGTGGATAAAGAAACTTCGTGCCCATCAATTAATTCAATTTCAGCAAGAAAAGGTTGATTCAGGGCTGATTCCACTTTCATTTCACCTAAGCCAAGTGCATATGCACCTAGTGGCAAAGCAAGTGAAAATAAAAATGAAAACAAAACAGTTTTTTTCAATCAGAGTTCCACCATATCCTTTAGAGGTTGAAGACAACGAAAAAAGTTAACATTATTTACTAATCTATTCAAGCAATTAGAGCGTTTATAAGCATTTTACCCAGGAGGTATAAAATCATGCTGAACATATGAGTTCTATGTTAAATACATTGAGTAATTTTGATTCCCCTTTTATACCAAGTAGTTCAAATTAATCTTACAAGAGCAATCCCAACCTCCTTGCTCCAACTGAAAATTCCGCACTCGTATACTTAAAATTTCAAGCAAAAATGAGCTTCCCATCGCAAGAAGAATGTTTAATAATAGAAATTAATTATTTATTGAAAAATAGGATAAAAATCATGGAATTTACCAAAATTAATCCGCTTGCTATAGCAATATCTATTAGTCTTTTATCAGCAATCGCTTCATTTTTTATGGGTGTAGCAGCTTTTGTTCTTTATACAGGAAAACCCATAGCAGCCATGGTTGGAAGTATATATCTTTCGTATAATCCTTCTATGGCTAATGCAGGTCTTGGTGCAGCTATGGTACTTATGAATACTTTTATTGGTAGTTATATTGCTGCTTGGATATATAACTTTCTGCTTGATTACATTAGATAAGTGTCGGCTCCCGAGTATCGTAGTTTGCAACACCATGATAACTGGAGGCAGCATAACATTCTTCAATAGAAATAAAGTCAAACCAACAAGTCTGCAGTAACATTAAAGTCTTGTATCCCATTTCAACATTAGTCGCGAGCAACTGTTCTATGATTAATTCTAAATGTTCATGTTGATGCAATACTGGTTTTGATTTCGGTTTCTCCTTACACATTTTGGAAAACATGGTTTGAAACCGTTCTTCCACCATTTTAGGTACTGTCGAATTACCATCAAAAATACGATGATCCGCACTGATGGAGACGGGCAACATATCTTTAGGTTCAAATGAGTCTGTTTCTTTTTGCCAAACAGGTTTTCGCTCAACTTCCATTATAGTGAATCTCATGGCCTCAGTTTTACGAAGAGGGGCCATGGATTGGGTATAGCCAAAAACACCAATATTACTTAGTGTGATATAAGGAGTTCCTGCGAGAGGATAAGGATAGGTGTTATAAGCATATTCATAAACCATATCCTTCATAAGTTGTTGGACACGTGGATTTGTTTTTTCTAGTTGCTCGCGTTTTTTGTAACAATAAACCATCATGTTCACAATGTTCCGAATTTTTGTGGACAACTCATAAAAACTAAGATTATGACAATTTTCAAAAACAATCGTGCCTAAATGATCACCACATCCAGGTAACATAACTACGAGGCCAACATATGCTTCTTTCGTTTGAAAGATTGTTCTAAAACTTAAGTAATTTCTATGATGATCGGATATTGTCATCCAGGAGCTAACAGCCTGCAACATCAAAGTAGTCAAGGTCTCTGAAGCGAATTTTTTATTAAAAAAATCAAGGCAAGAGATATCAATACTAAACTGCCCTGTCATAGTGGGATCACTTGGACCATCCCACTGAGTCATGAATACTTTTCGAATTGGAGTCATTTCAACTTGCCGATTTGACTCGGTATAATTCTTCACTCTGGGTAGTACCTCGTCCGCAAATTCTATGAAGTTTTTCCAATTCTCACTGGGTTCGAGATTTACTTTACTCAGTTGCTGCACATGCTTATTATTTAGTGATTCTTTAAAATGAATAACCCCTTCAACCCCCAATAAAGCGCAAACTGAGGACATATATTTATATTGCATAAAAATATTGGTTATCAACTGCTCTTCCAGATAGGCAATTTTTGGTTTGATTTCCTCAACATTTGGCAAACCAATATCACGATATAAATCCGCTTCACATACATGTCGATGTTCATCCTCAAGAATTGTTGTGAACACTCTCGGCGCAACTCCATAACGATGTAAGCTCTCAAAAATCTCCTCAATCCAGCCTTCACCAATAAGATTAAGCAACATAATTGCTACTTTGGGACAACTTTCATTACGAATAAAGTTACAAATGATTTCAATATGAGGACTGTATGGAGGCGGAGAAGCATAAGGAGCACAGAGCATATAAACAATTTTAGTGAAAACTAAACCATGAAATATTTCGTCAAGTAACTGTTGACGCATGCGCTCTCTGTATTCAACAGTTGACATTTTTGATTCAAACTTAAGAGGAATTTGAACTGCCAATACTTCAAGCTGTGCTAAAAGAGAAAAAGTGTAAATATAAAAAAGTTTATCGGATTTAAGTTCAAAAGGTAAACCATCGCAAAATAACTCATTTAATCTATTTTTTATGAGTTGTTTCTCATCTGCAGTAATCTTGTTCCACCCTTCTAAAATCCATTTTTCCGCACCCCAAGATGGTCTAAGTAATTCAGTAAGTTCATCCACGATATTTACCATAAAATCAACGGTTTTTCAGTATAGACATAGCTAGCGTATGAGTCAATCATACTTTATAGCAAAACTATTTACTCATTTAATTCTGCTTCTTCATTAAGCGGCAGGTTACTCGTATTTTTAGGATTTGATTCAGACCCTAATTTATCTTAGCAACTCGCCTACTTCCCATGCTCATCATAATGATGAATAATGGAATGAATCATTAGAAGAACAATAGGATAACTATCATGAAATTTGGCAAAATAGACCCAGTTGCTTTAGGAGTGTCTCTTGGTGCTTTATCAGGAATATCTACTTTTTTTATGGGATTGATGGTATTACTTTTTAATAAAGGGAAACCTTTTAATGGTATTATGGGAACAATATATTTTAACTATGATCTTACCTTTATCCAATGCTTACTCGGCGGAATGGGCGCATTTATTAGTACCTTTATAAGTAGTTATCTTGTTGCTTGGGTCTACAATTTTTTGAATAAACAGCTTAACAACAAAGTGCTCGTTGATTGATGCAATTTATAACAAAATTTAATATCTCATCTAATTATTCTATAGAAATTAAAAGCAATTTCTGGAGTACTAAGAATTTTGGATAATTACTCTAGACCGCCATTAATCCTATTGCATTACCTCCACCTCTAATTCATAATTACAACCTTTGATTTCTTCTGGTTAATTATGTCAGCATCATTAATTGATGGAAAGGCGGTCGCCTCTCTTCGTAGAGAAGAATTAAAACACCGTGTGCATGATTACGTACAAATAAAACATCGTGCCCCAGGCCTTGCTGTTGTTCTCATAGGCAATGATCCTGCTTCTACAGTGTATGTAGCCAATAAGCGTAAAGCATGTGCCGAAGTGGGTATTATCTCTCACTCTTATGACTTACCCGAAGAAACGACCCAGGATGAATTAATCAGGCTTATTGATAAGTTAAATTGCTCCGATCAAATAGATGGAATTCTCATTCAATTGCCATTACCCCAACATATTAATGAACGTGTCATTATTGAACACATCAAACCGGAAAAAGATGTTGATGGTTTTCACCCTTATAATTTAGGACGACTCGCTCAGCGCAATCCATTATTACGCCCATGTACGCCTCTTGGCATAATCAATTTACTAGAACACTATCAACTCGAAGTTAAAAGAAAACATGCTCTTGTCATTGGTGCATCGAATATTGTAGGTCGTCCTATGAGTTTAGAGTTACTTCTTGCTGGAGCAACGGTCACCATAGCACATAAATTCACGCAACAATTAGAAAAATTAGTACATATAGCTGACCTTGTCATCATTGCAACAGGTAAAATGGATGTTGTTGATAGCGAGTGGCTTAATAAAGAACAGATAATTATAGATGTGGGTATCCATCGTTTGGCCGATGGTAGTATTAGAGGCGATATAGATTTTAAAAAAGCGGTAAACAAAGTCTCATGGATTACACCTGTACCCGGAGGAGTTGGTCCAATGACTATCGTTACGTTGCTTGAAAATACACTAAAAGCCGCAACTTTAGCAAAATAGAATACAAAACACGGAATACAACCATATGGGCTGGTTGCTTGCAACCAGGATATGCTTCAATAGCTCCCGGCCGTAAGCAGCCAAGCTATATAAAAATTACTTATCTAAAACATCCCAATCAAAATCTCCGCTCAACTCATCAAAATCATCTTTGAATTCTTCTTTTAAACGTTTACGCTCCAATTTTTCCTCCAGCAAACGTCTAACGTTTTTTCGATGGGCAGTAGACTCAATATCATCATCATAATTATAATCAGAGAACGATTGGTCATCATAATCTTCGTGAAGATCCATAGATTTCCCCTTTTATACTCTCTTAAAAAGAGTATAGTAGACATTTAGAAAAATGCTTTAGGAATAACATGCTCAGTTATCAACACGGATATCATGCGGGTAATTTTGCTGATGTCATCAAACATATTGCGTTAACCCGTCTTTTGAATTATTTAAAACTGAAAGATAAACCCATATTTTATCTTGAGACTCATTCCGGAAAAGGCCTATATGACTTAAAAAATAAACAAGCTGAAAAAACACAAGAATACAAACAAGGCATCCAACCAATTTGGCTTAACAGAAACTCCCTACCCGCTGTTTTTCAAAACTATCTTCAATTGATTGCATTACTCAATCCTACTGGTGCATTAAGACATTATCCTGGTTCACCGTTTTTAGCGATCAATATGCTACGAATGCAAGATAGAATGTATTTTTGTGAACTTCACCCAAGAGAATTTGAAGCGATAAGCCTGCTTCCTCGCTTGAATAAAAAAGTACATTTCAGTAATACTGATGGTATTGCTGCGATGAATGCATTACTTCCGCCACCAGAAAAAAGAGGCCTCATTTTTATTGATCCTTCGTTTGAAGTAAAAGAAGAATATAAAGAAATCCCACTCTCAATCAAACATGCCTATTCCCGTTTTGCTACAGGAGTATTCTGTCTTTGGTATCCCCTGGTCAATAAAAGATTAACTGATAAACTTAATAGAGGCATGAAAGAAATCCAGGCAAAAAATGCTTTGCATATTGAATTTAATCTGACTGTAGCGCCAATGGAGGGTATGTCAGGTTGTGGTTTATGGATAATTAATCCACCATTTACTTTAGCTGAGGAAATGAAAACTGTATTAAATGCCCTTAAAGCTTATTTTAATCCGGGAGTTTCTTCTTATACCATTGAGGCCTATGCATGACTATTTTTCCAATTCCTGCTTTTTCAGATAATTACATTTGGGCAATTATTGATAAAACTGCAGGAGCATTTGATTGCGTCGATCCAGGCGACGCAGAGCCCGTAGTACAATTTGCACAGGCAAACCAGCTAAAATTGCGCTCTATTTTATTAACCCACCACCATCAGGATCATATTGGCGGCGTAAGTCAATTACTCAAATTCTATCATTCATGTACTGTTTATGGTCCAAATGATCCACGCATCCCCTATGTAAATAATACATTAAAAGAACATCAAACCATTCAAGTTGGAAAATGTGCATTCAAAATTTTATTTAACCCAGGACATACCTCAAGTCATATTAGTTATTATGAGCCCCAGCACGAATTATTGTTTTGCGGCGATACGCTTTTTTCTGCAGGTTGCGGACGTGTTTTTGACGGAACAATGGATCAGCTACATCAATCGTTACATCTTTTCAAAACATTACCTCCTACTACAAAAATATTTTGCGCTCATGAATACACACAGCAAAACTTACGCTTTGCACAAACAGTAGAACCCAATAACACTGCGATTCAGCAATACTTACAAAAAATACATCACTCAAAAAATTCCTGCACACTTCCATCGACTTTGGAATTAGAATTATCAATTAATCCTTTCTTACGCACTGATCAACCCGAGGTGCAAAAATATGCCTTAAAACATGGTGCAGCATCAAATAATTCGTTAGAAATATTTAGGATTTTAAGAGAAGAAAAAAATTCATTCAAATAATTACCCAGAGAGATTCAATTTAAATCTTTATGAATTGATTAAGCGCAATGAGGGTTTAATCCTATAAGTAATTTTAGTAAACTCGATAGTTAATTATATTCATAGGTAATTACCATTGAAATTTAAGTTTTTCAAAATAAAAGTTTTTTTATTCTGTTTACTCATTTTTTTTGGCATTACTAATGAGACTTTAGCATATGCGGCTGCTGATGCATGGGAAGTATTACGTGCCCAATTCTCCTTAAATCATGAAACATCGCGCGCAGAAGTACAGGAGCAAATCCGCTGGTTTATAGCTCATCCAGGTTTCCTTAATAAAGTATGCCGTCAGTCCGAACCTTATCTTTATCATATTATTGCAGAGGTAAAAAAAAGAAATCTTCCCGGTGAGTTGGCTCTGTTGCCTATGATTGAAAGTGCTTATGATCCCTTTGCTTATTCTGTAGCTGGTGCCGCTGGTTTATGGCAATTAATGCCACAAACAGGCGCAGGTTTAGGATTAAAACAAGATTGGTGGTTTGATGCACGACGCAGCATCAGCTCCTCAACTGATGCTGCGCTCAACTATCTTCTTTACCTCAATAAATTTTTTAATGGCAATTGGGTTCTGGCCATAGCAGCTTATGATGCAGGGGAAGGAACTATAGATCGAGCAATCAAGGCAACAGGTGGGCGCGCCCTAAGCTTTTGGGATTTAACTGTGCCAAGAGAAACTCAAACTTATGTTCCTCGCCTGCTTGCCTTAGCAGAAATCATTAAAAGTCCATCACAATATAAATTAACACTCCCTGAAATAGCCTATCTCCCTTATTTTGTGGAAGTAAATATAGGAAGCCCAATTGATTTAAACCATGCCGCCAAAATGGCAGGAATCAGTTATAAAGAGTTAATTAAATTAAATCCTGGTTTTAATCGTTGGACTACTGCCCCAGATAAGCCCATTAAATTGCTTATTCCTGCTGAAAAAGTACATCAATTTAATTTAAACCTGGCTAACCTTCCCGCAGAAAAACGTGTTAGCTGGGAAAAGCACATCGTACAACCCGGTGATAACCTGGATAATATTGCTGTTAGATATCACACTACGGTGAATTTAATAAAACAGTTAAATCAGCTCACAACAAATCGTGTTGAACCGAACCAATTTCTTTTAATTCCGAGCACCAGAAATGCTCCTGCTGTTGTCAAAAAGGAACCCGTTGTTCCTATCCTACCATTAGAACATCAAATAGCTGTACCACAATTTCATCGTGTTATTCATATTGTGCAAGAAAATGAGACATATCAGACGCTGACAAGAACTTATGGTGTCAGTGCTACAGACATCCAAATATGGAATAAATTAGCAAGCAATCAACCGTTACAAAACGGTCAGCAACTCGTGATCTGGAAAAAAGTACACCAACCCATTCAATATATTGTAAAAAAAGGCGATAGCCTCAGTACAATAGCCCAACAGCATAATACGCAAATAGAGCGTATTATTGCATTAAATCCTGGCCTTAAACGAAATGATCCGTTATATAGTGGACAAAAAATATTTGTTGGTTAATTAGTCTACTGTTGAAAACGTCAAATCATTATGAATAGCCTGGGGTTTTAGTGTTCTCATTATTCTGCCCAAGAACCAAACTAAATCGATTTAATAAGCCCATAGTGGCTTATTATTAACAATTATTTTTCATTTCTGGTATAAAGCAAGGAGGAGAGCACAAAAACTTGTGTTATAATCAAAGTAACTTATTTTATTGTATTAATATATATGAAATTACTATTTGATTTTTTTCCTATAGTTTTATTTTTTATAGTATACAAATTTTTTGGTATCTATACTGCAACGGCTATTGCTATGATTGCCTCTTTAGGCCAGGTAGCTTTTTACCGATTAAAATTTCAGCATTATGAAAAAATGCATTTAATTAGCTTTGCAATAATTATGGTTTTAGGAGGAGCCACCCTCTTTTTCCATAATCCATGGTTTATTAAATGGAAACCAACCGGTATTTATTGGCTCTCTGCTTTGGTCTTTTTTAGCTCAGGTTATATTGGTAGCAAACCGTTGATCCAGAAAATGATGGAAGCTAATGTGACTCTTCCTGGAAGAATCTGGCATAGATTGAATTTGGCCTGGGTATTGTTTTTTATTTTAATGGGCGCAGTAAATATCTATGTTGCCTATAATTTCAATACTGATGCTTGGGTTAACTTTAAGTTATTTGGTGGGGTTGGTTTTACTCTGCTTTTTGTATTAATTCAAGCTTTTTATCTCACCAAACACATGGATGAAACTGGCCTTGAAAAACAATAGGAGCAAGAATGAGACTATTGCTAGTTGAAGACGACGAATTACTTGGTGATGCGGTCAAAACCGGCTTAACTCAATTTGGTTATATCGTAGATTGGCTTAGAGACGGTGAAGCTGCTCGCGCCGCGTTAAAATCTGAATCATTTGAGCTAATTATTCTGGATTTAGGTTTACCTAAACTCTCTGGACTCGCATTGTTGCAAAGTATACGCCATGATGGCAATCCAACTCCCGTTATTATTTTAACAGCTCGGGAATCGGTTGAAGATCGCGTAAAAGGTTTAGATAGTGGGGCAGATGATTATTTGATTAAACCTTTCGATCTTAATGAGCTTAGTGCCCGAATCAGAGCTCTAGTCAGACGCTCACAAGGCCGTGCTGATTCTGTTCTACAATATAGAAATATTACTCTAGATCCAGCTGCTCACTCTGTATTTGTTGACGATGTTTTAGTGAATGTTCCACGTAGAGAGTTTGCGCTATTGCAAAAGCTTCTAGAAAACAGTGGTCAGGTTTTATCTCGCGAACAGCTCATGCAAAGTATTTATGGATGGGAAGAAGACGTGGATAGTAACGCGCTGGAAGTTCATATACATAATCTACGTAAAAAACTTAATGCCAATTTTATTCGCACGATTAGAGGTGTTGGATATATGGCAGAAAAAAATGATGGTATTCCTGTATCGTGAAATCTTCTATAAGAAAGTTTCTTCTCATAAATTTATTGCTGGCCATTACTATAACGACCACATTAACAGCTATAGGTAACTACTATCTTGATCAAAAGGACATTCAAGATCACTTAGATAGTTTAATGGCCGTTTCTGCGCTTTCCTACCAAGCATTACTAGGCGACGATCTTCATCAACGCCCTTTAGCGAAAATTCAAGAGGCACTCGAAACAATTCCTAAAAAGATTGATACATACTATCAAAAAAGATTTTTGAATGAAGAGCCTCCAGAAAACTATCTGAATAAGTTTAACTTTCAGGTTTGGACCAATGGGGGCAAATTATTGTTACACTCCTCCTCAGCGCCAAAAATTCCTTTAACCTCGGAGGTTGATGGATTTAGTGATAAGAAAGTGTCTACCCAAGATTGGCGAGTCTTTACTACCTATAATGATAAAGCCGGAATTCGCACCGTTTTAGCTGAGCGTTACGACACACGGAATGAGTTGGGTCATAGAATTGCTCAAGATGATCTCTATATTATGCTTTTGACTTTCCCGTTATCAGGTCTGCTCATATGGATTATTATTGGGCGTGGCCTAGATAGTCTAGATAAAGTCGCTGAAGAGGTGGCTAACCGCGCGCCCACCCATCTTGAACCGGTTGATTTACACGAAGTTCCAGAAGAAATTAAACCTGTAATCGATGAATTGAATAAATTGTTTTTCAGACTAAAAGAAGGATTTGAACGAGAAAAACGTTTTGCTGCTGATGCAGCACATGAATTACGCACTCCGCTTGCTGCGCTAAAAACACAGGCACAAGTTGCATTGCATTCTAATGATATAGAAGAAAAAAATCAGGCATTACAAAAACTTATTGCAAGTGTTAATCGCAGTACTCATATAGTGCAGCAGCTACTTACTATGAGCCGACTTGTACCAGAAGCTGCTCACATGGAGGAAAAAGATGAGGTCAATCTCAGTCGATTAACTCGGGAGATACTTGCTATGCTTGCGCCCGCTGCTGTGGAAAAACAAATTGATCTAGAATTTGAAAGCGATGTAGAAAATCTCACAATTTATGGTAATTCAACTGCTTTGGGAATATTAATTCGTAATCTTGTAGATAACTCAATACGATACTGTAATGAACATGGAAGAATTATCGTTCGTCTGGCCAAACTGCAAGACGAAATAATGCTTGAAGTGAGTGACAATGGACCCGGTATTCCGGCTGAATTACAATTGCGTGTTTTCGAGCGTTTTTTCCGTGTTCTTGGGAACAAAAGTCCGGGAAGCGGTCTTGGCTTAGCAATAGTTCAGCAAATTGCCGAGTTACATGGTGGAAGACTAATGCTGGATACCCCCAAAGAAGGCACAGGTTTAATTGTAAGATTCTTTTTACCTATCCAAGAAAAGTAATCTGGACGTTTTGTAGCAGCGGAACCCAGGATCAAATGTTCATTCATATTTAGAAAACCCGGGGTTCCGCTGCGCTGCACCCAGGCTACAATCATCCACTACAATTATCGAGCCGCTAAAACTTGCAGTGCATCACGAATTAACTGCTCGCAACTTTTGGAACTATCATTCACTTTATTGACTGCTTTTAATGCTTCCTGGGGCTTATAGCCCAGTGCTTCCAAAGCACTAACTGCCTCATCCTGACCACTCATCATGAGAGCTGATTTGTCATTGAGGGAGACAGAAGCAGATACAGAGAATTGCTTCATACTATCACGCATTTCAACGACTAAACGCTCGGCTGTCTTTTTACCTATCCCAGGTAATTTCATTAAAAAAGAAGCGTTTTCTTGTTGAATACATTGAATAAACTCATTTGGAGTAATACTGGAAAGAATCGACATAGCAAGTTTTGGACCAATACCATTTACTTTAATCAAAGCTCTAAATAATTCCCTTTCCTGTCTCTCCAGAAAACCATAAAGCAACAAAGCATCTTCACGTACTATAGTATGTATATGTAACCCTACTGAACCACTATGGTTATCAAGCTGAAAAAAGGTATTTAATGAGGTTTCCACATCATATCCAACCCCTTGGACATTAAGGACCAATTTTCCTGGTTGATGTTTATCAATTATTTGTCCATCCAACCAACCAATCATCTTTTTCTTCTCCTTAATCCTCGTCTGCCAATCACTGATGATAGATTATGGCGCATATGACTATGACAAATTGCTATTGCCAAGGCATCCGCAGCATCTTTTTGTGGCGCCTTATTCAGGGCAAGAAGATGTACAACCATGTGACTTACCTGAGCCTTTTCTGCAGCACCATACCCAACTACCATTTGCTTAATTTCTCGTGCAGAATACTCACTTACTTTAACACGATGCGATGCTGCTGCCACCATAGCAACACCGCGTGCATGCCCTAATTTTAAAGCTGAGTTTGGATTTTCATGCATAAATACTTGTTCAATAGCTACTTCTGTAGGTGAATAATGGTCCATTAATTGACAAATACCATCATATATTTGTAATAACTTTTGGCTTAACTCACCCTCTGGAGCAGTACGAATGCAACCACTATCAATGTATTCAATTTTACGATCTGACTCTTTTATCAAACCGTATCCAGTAATCCTTGAACCAGGATCTATCCCTAAAATTATGGCCATTAATCTATTGATTCTAATTGTTTTTCTGAAAACTCTGCATTGCTGTATACTTCTTGTACATCATCTAGGTCCTCCAGCATATCAATTAACTTCAGGAGACTTTCTGCTGAATCATCATCGATAGAGACCAAAGTTTGCGCACGCATGGTTAAATGAGATTGTTCAATTTCTAGACCCGCTGCTGTAAGTGCATTTAATACGCTATGATACGCCTCGACAGGAGTAATCACTTCAATTTGACCTTCATCTACCGAAACATCATTTGCCCCTGCATCTATGGCAATCTCCATAACCCGCTCTTCAGATTGTCCTGGTGCCATAAGAATCTCACCCTGATTAGTAAAGAGATAAGATACCGAGCCGTCTGTTCCCAAATTACCACCATTTTTCGTGAACGCATGACGCACTTCGGATACAGTTCGATTTTTATTATCTGATAAACAATCTACAAGAACTGCAATGCCGCCAGGCCCATAACCCTCATAACGCATTGCAACCATCGCTTCACCGTCAAGTCCACCCACACCACGCTTAATCGCATTCTCAATTGTATCGCGTTTCATATTCGCACTAAGCGCTTTTTTAACTGCATCCCTTAATCTAGGATTGGAGGATTCCTCTCCTCCTCCCATACGAGCAGCTACGGTAATTTCTCGAATTAATTTAGTAAATATTTTTCCACGTTTTGCATCTTGAACGCCTTTACGAAATTTAATATTTGCCCACTTACTATGACCAGCCATCTTACTACCTCTAAACCTTATTAATTTTGTATAAATTATACATGCTCTTTTGTTAAAAAGAATAACTTAGCTTATATTTGGGCTCGACATTTTTAACTTTTTTAGACTATAGTAGCCCCAGCATGCAGTTTTTAATTTATTGCAAATAATATTACCTGGGTGAGCTTGGAAATAGATACAGTTAATTTGGATTCCGCTCTCCACCCAAAGTGACTCAATGAATCCATAACACTAAAGGAGATCAACAGTGTATTTGCAGGGATTTGGTAATCATCATCAAACTGAAGCAGTTCCAGGCGCTTTGCCAAGTAGCCAGAATTCACCACAACACTGTAATTTAGGTCTTTATGCCGAACAATTAAGTGGGACAGCCTTTACTCGTCCAAGACAGAATAATTTACGAAGCTGGCTTTACCGCATTCTACCTTCTGTAGTTCAAGGCACATACCAAGCTTATGAAATGGAGTTATTTAAACCCTATCATGCAGAACAATCTCCAAATCCCATGCGCTGGTCTCCGCTGGACCTGTTTAAAGAGGAAGACTTTGATTTTGTCGAAGGCATGTTTCATCTTGCAGGAAACCACCATGTAAATGCATATATTTATCATTGCACCCGGTCCATGCAAAATAAATATTTCGCCAATAATGATGGGGAAATGCTTTTTGTTCCTTACTTGGGAGAGGTGAACTTACATACTGAGTTTGGAAAATTAAATATATGCCCAGGCATGATAGCTGTTATTCCCCGCGGCGTTAAATTCAAAATGGAGCTCATTGATTCTGAAACAAAAGGATATTTATGTGAAAACAGCGGCAGCCCGCTCACGCTACCTCCATTAGGATTGATCGGAGCTAATGGTTTGGCTAATCCACGACATTTTCAATATCCCACTGCTGCATTTGAGCAAGGCATTACGCAAGCGACCCTTATATGTAAGTATCAAAATAAATTATGGACAGCAAAATGCAATCACTCTCCGCTGAATGTAGTAGCCTGGCATGGCAATTATGCTCCTTATTGTTATGATTTAAGTTTGTTTAATACCATTAATACAGTAAGTTTTGATCACCCAGATCCATGTATTTTTACCGTATTAACTTCAGAAAGTGATACACCCGGAGTTGCCAATTTGGATTTTGTCATTTTTCCTCCTCGATGGATGGTTGCCGAACATACATTTAGGCCACCCTATTATCATCGTAATTATATGAACGAACTCATGGGGCTTGTCCGTGGCGAATATGATGCAAAAAAAGAAGGATTCTCACCTGGTGGGGTAAGCATTCATAATTGCATGACGCCGCATGGACCTGATCAAATAAGTTATGAAAAAGCAGTGGCGCAAAAATTAGAACCTGAACTTTATTTGAATACTTTAGCCTTCATGTTCGAAACTAAAGATGTATGGAAAGTTACCGAGCAGGCTATGCGTATTCCACAGATGCAAAAAGATTATGCAGATTGCTGGCAAGGACTGAAAGCAAATTTTACATGCCCATAGTATGATATTGGTGGAGGTGTAGCCATAGCGAGAAAAATTAATACCATAAATCTGTAGGCAAATTAGTCTTTGAACAAAACACTCTTTTTTGCCTACTCGCCGTGCTTTATGCACGGCATCCACTCGACCTGTAGGAAGACACAGGATCCGGATTCCATGTATAAAGTGCGGAACATAAGCATTTTGTTTTATGCGATAAGATGCGTTTGCTCTGATAAATCCCGAATTCTGCTTCGCTTCACCCTATCTACAGAACTCAAGCAAAAATCTTAAATCCTTTATTTAAAGTACAGTCAATATACTGACTTGCTAATTGATGATAAGTGACAGCATTCATCAGAGTACTTTTTATAGAAACACTTCCATCTGCATTAATAGTATATTTAACAAATTCAAAAATAGGATTGCCGCGAGCAATCGGATTATCCAAAGTAAAATGGTTTATTGAAGCAGTAATTCGGCTGTTATCAATAACAAGAAAAGCATCTGGTTGCACTGCTCCAATAAGGGAAGTGGAAGGCATTTTTTGTGGGTTGCACTCTTGAACATTCAGGACTAAAGTAATTTTTTTCCCTTGAGAAACTGCGTCAGCTATTTCCATAAATGTTGTTAATTGTTCTGCTTGAACCCCTGATGATAAAGCAAGTAAAGCAGATAAAATCATTTTCTTCATTAAAACTACTCCTTATCTTTGATATTAACAATAAAAAAATAGCCTGGGCGAAACGAAGGACTTTGAAAAGTCGCAAATTCCTTCATTGGCCCAGGCTACAGTACAGTTCATAAAATCTTTTTTACGGTTCGATCCCTAAAACAAATCTTCCTGTGTTAATCCCATTTTTTCCAACAAACCACGCAATGTTTTTAATGCTTCAACTTGGATTTGACGAACACGTTCTCGTGTCAAATCAATTTCTTTACCCACATCCTCAAGTGTTGCTTTTTCAAACCCCCTTAAGCCAAATCTTCTTGCAATAACCTGCTGTTGATTTTCAGTCAATTTATCCAATAGAGACTCTATATGTAAACGCAAGTTTTCATTAGTTAAGAGCTCTGCAGGATTTACACTGTTTTCATCAGCAATAGTGTCTAATAATGATTTATTTTCATCAAAGCCTATGGGCGTATCAACAGAGGCTACTTTGTCATTCAATCCTAATAACTTTTGTACATCTTCTAAAGGTTTATCAACCATTTCTGCAATTTCTTCGGGTGAAGGCTCATGATCTAATTTTTGGGTCAGTTGCCTTGCAGCTCTAAGATACACATTCAGCTCTTTAACTACATGAATAGGTAAACGAATAGTCCGTGTTTGATTCATAATAGCACGTTCAATTGTTTGTCTGATCCACCATGTGGCATAGGTTGAAAAGCGAAAACCACGTTTAGGATCAAATTTCTCAACTGATTTCATTAAACCTAAATTTCCTTCTTCGATTAAATCGAGAAGAGGTAAACCACGATTAAGATAACGACGTGAAATTTTAACTACCAAACGTAAATTAGATTCAATCATCTTTTTACGGGCAGCAACATCCCCTTTCAAAGCAAGGGTTGCATAATGCACTTCTTCTTCAGCACTGAGCAAAGGAGAAAATCCAATTTCACTCAAATAGAGCTGTGTCGCATCCATCATTTTTAAAGCATTTTTACCACGAAATGAGGGAAATGCATTATCATCCGAAAAATCAGGGAGATCGGAATCTTCATCTTCATCTTTTTCAAGAAGAGAATCAATGTCTTCTTCCATTAAGAGTGATTCATCGTCTGGTTCAGACCAATCTTCATCCTTAAGTTCTGGTTCTTTACTTGACTCATCGTCGTGCATTGTTCTTCACCTATAGTATTAGGTCTATCTACATTCCTATTATCTTGGCCAAACTGTCCTGATTTTCTGCGTTTCAATGCACACATTGGTGCTCGAAAATCAGGTCATTTTGACTCAAACTAGCGAAATGTAAACAGCTCTAGTCATGTTGCGAAATTTATTCCATAACTACATTATACTTCATAAAAAAGATTATTGTTGCTATAACTACAAGTCATCTGTCAACCTTTTTGTAGATAATTCAAAGGATTGACTGGGACGCCCGATTTTCTGATTTCAAAATGAACACCCGTATATTTGCGATCGATAACACCTGCTATTGCAATAATTTGTCCTGCTTTTACATGATGTCCTTCGGAAACCATAATCCGTGCATTATTGCCGTAAGCAGTTAAATATTCATGATTATGCTTAATAATAATCAAGTTACCATAACCAGCTAATCCACTTCCAGCATAGGCAACCACACCATCTGCCGCCGCAATGACCCTCTCGCCCTTTTTACATGCAATGTTTATTCCTTTTTTGCCTTGTTCCGGAATAAACGATGTAGTTACCCGTCCACTCACAGGCCATAACCATCCCGAAGCAGAGCGAGCATATCTATTTGCGGGAGAATAAATTACAGAAGGTCTTGCTTGGGGAGTAACAGAATAATGTCTTACAATGGCTGGGCGTACTTTTTGTGTATGTCTTGGGGTAATTCCTCGCAAATTGATTACTTGTCCCACTCTCAAAGAATAAGGTGGATTAATATGATTTAACCGAGCTAAAGTTCTGTAATTGGTATCATAGCGAAATGCAATAGAAAAAAGCGTGTCTCCACGTTTTACCACATATACTTTCTGATAACGCGAATAAGGATTCCATTTTAACTCAGTAACAGGAGCTAAATTATTTCCACAACCAACTAAGGTTATCATGAGGAAAAGACATAAAAATCTTTTGCAAAATGTGGCTATCATTTTATTAAACCTCAAACAAATTGTTTTATTGAATGCAGATCCCATCGAGCCAATTAGCTAATTGATCGAACATTTTGTAATTTGTCATATCCAAATGAAGAGGTGTGATTGAAACATACCCTTCGCTTATCGCATAAAAATCTGTTCCGGGACCCGCGTCAGCCTCTGCTCCAGGCAAACCAATCCAGTAAATAGGCCGCCCCCTGGGATCTTTCTCTTTTACAACAGGCTCAGCACCATGTCGAGTCCCTAAGCGAGTAACTTGTAATCCCTTTATTTTATCCAAGGGCATATCAGGGACATTAATATTTAAAATAGTTTGAGAAGGAAGACGGTGCGTACTTAATTTCATTACCAAATACTTGGCAATAATTGCCGCTGTATCATAATGCTGGATGTTATCCCCTACCATAGAAACGGCAAGGGCAGGCAACCCTAAATAACGGCCCTCCATTGCGGCAGCTACAGTACCTGAATAAAGAATATCATCACCTAAATTGGCACCATCATTAATTCCAGAAACAACCATGTCAAATTCAGTATCTAAAAACCCTGTGACTGCCAAATGCACACAATCCGTTGGGGTACCTTCAACACTATAATAACCATTATCCAATTTTTTAGCTTTTAGCGGTCGTGACAAAGTCAAAGAATTGCTTGAGCCACTTCTGTTTCTGTCAGGAGCAACGACTTCGATATCTACAAAAGTTGATAACTCCTTGGCTAATCGATTAATGCCAGGTGCAAAAACTCCATCATCATTACTTATCAGTACTCTCATCTTTTAACTCATAGGTGATTCAAACCATCTAACCACTGCTAAATGATCAGCTAAATCATGTCTGTTTTGAGTTAAATTGGCTTGTAAGTTTGTATTATTATTATCAATTTTTAATTGTGCTTGTTCTTTAACAATTGTCTCTTGTAACGCCATAATTTTTTTTCCGAAACCTTGAGGACTGAGTTGTAATTGATATGCCAATTTATTCATGCGGCTGGCAAGAGATTCCAATTGTTCACAGGTCAAACCCACTGGTTGTTTGTTTGGACAGGCCTTTAGCGCTTGTTGTAATTCATTCGGATGCGCTTTGTAATAATGTTCATTCTTTGCTGAGCAAGACGTTAACCCTAAAATTATAAATAATACTGCCAAAGATTTATTCATACTCAACCTATTCTAAACTACAAAAAACCGATATTATCATTAGACAAACGCTAACGCCATCATATGAGATAACTATGCTTGATTTTAAATTGCTACGTGATCCTCAAACAGGAGAACAATACATTGAAACTTCTCTTTGCGGTAAACCACTCCTAACTACTCCCCAATTGAACAAAGGCACAGCATTCACAAACGAAGAAAGAAAAGAGTTTGGTTTGTTGGGAAAACTGCCCCATCGCGTTGAAACACTGGATGAACAAGTCAAACGCGCTTATCTACAATATTCCAGTTATACAACTCGTTTACAACAAAATATTTATTTAAATAATTTGCACGATAAAAATCAAATTTTATTTTATAAATTAATCAACCGCCACTTAGGTGAAATGTTACCTACAATATATACCCCTATAGTAGGAACCGCAGTAAAACGCTTCAGTCATGAGTATAGACAACCCCGCGGTTTATATATTTCCCATACAGATAAAAATCAAATAGAAGAAATATTAAAAAATCGTTCTAACCCAGAAATCGATGTGATTGTCGTTACTGATGGAGAAGGCGTCTTGGGTATAGGTGACCAAGGAATTGGAGGAATGGACATTCCTGTTGCCAAATTAATGGTTTATTGTTTATGCGGAGGTATTGAACCGACTCGTACCTTGCCAATATTTCTTGATGTAGGTACAAACAATCAAGAATTACTCAATGATCCTATGTACTTAGGTTGTCGTCATCCACGCATTAGTCCAGCTGCATATGACGATTTTATCTCTACTTTCGTTCATGAAATTCACAAACAATTTCCCAATGCATTTTTACATTGGGAGGATTTTGGTCGTGGCAATGCGCGACGTATCCTGGAAAAATTCCAGGATCAATTATGCACCTTTAATGATGACATTCAAGGTACTGGCGCTGTGACCTTGTCAGCTTTATTAGCAGCCTGTGATGTAACCGGTTCAAAAGTGCATGAACAGCGAATTGTTGTTTTTGGCGCTGGTTCTGCAGGAACTGGTATAAGCGATCAAATTATTGATGCAATGGTGCGTGAAGGGATTAGTCCCACCGAAGCGTATCAACGTTTTTGGTTAATTGACCGTCAAGGTTTGTTACTTAATACTGACCCAGAACTTACTGAAGCACAAAAACCTTATGCACGCGATCCCAAAGAAATAGAAAAATGGACCATCAATGAAAAACAACATCCTTCACTTACTGATACTGTAAGGCATGTTAAACCTACTGTTCTTATAGGGTGCTCAGCTCAACCAGGAGCTTTCTCCCAAGACATCATCGAAACCATGGCTGTTAATTGTGAACGCCCTATTATTTTCCCATTATCTAATCCAGATGAAAAATGCGAAGCCAAACCAGCTGATATCCTAACTTGGAGTCAGGGAAGAGCTTTAATTGCTACAGGTACAGCCTTTCCGGCGGTTGAATATCATAATCGTATGGTACAAATTGCCCAATGTAATAATGCGTTGGTCTTTCCTGGAATAGGACTTGGAGTCCTTGCAGTTAACGCAACAAAATTAACTGAAGAGATGATCCTGGCTGCAGCACATGCTTTATGTCAGTTCGCACCCAGCAAAAAAGAAAGTTACTTGCCTTTATTACCCTCTTTGGATGATGCGCAAACTGTTGCTAAGGAAATTGCAGTCGCCGTAGCATGCTGTGCTATTGATTCAGGACTTGCGCAAAAAAATCATGATGCGGATTTGGAGAAACTGGTAGAAGATATGTTTTGGGAACCTAGATATTTACCATTTAAATTTAAAAGATCATGATGAATGTATAGTCTCTGCGTGAACGGCTGGATTTGAGCGCAGGTTGTGAGCAAAATTTTTCTAAGCAAGCGCAACATACATCAGTATGAAAGAGCATTGATTAGGAAAATCTTCTCGCAAGATGCACCAAATACCAGCTGTTCCCTGGTTGAGCACCTAGCGCTCATTTTAATTGTTATCCGCTTTTACAAAATTTACTTTAATACTTTTCAAGGTTGCTGTATCGGGTTCCCAAGAGCGGGCATATTTAAATACAATTACCGTATTGTCTGGATAGCTTTTTCTTTTCTCTAACCCAAAGGTGAAATGCATTTGCCCGCCGGCACCGATAAGATCAGTCTTCGGTCGTTCATAAGTACTACTTCGGAGCGTTAATAAATTTTTATCAAAGCGCACAATTGACCATTGAAATCCTGTAGTTGGATTTGCGGGTAAGGTCACTACAAAACTTGGCTCATTCACATTAACATTCATGGTTAAATTATCATCTGCATAGCCCATCATTGAAAAACTAAAAAGCAATAAACCCAATACTGTTTTCATTAACAAACTCCTTTTAAATATCTACAATCAGTTTAGCTTACTTTGTTAAATTCTGTTACTTTTTTTATCTTACCCATATTCAGAAAATCAAAAATATAGTTCAATAAAAAATCATAATTGGTATCTGATTTTGAATAAAGTTAACTATTTGACTCTATTAATTAAATTAGATACTCTGCACCAAGCTGAATCATCAAGAGGATTTTATGTTAAACTTAATTGGCTGGACTGAAATAAGTGAAATATTGGATTTAAACGATGAGGCTCAGGATGAAAGTTATCTTTCAGGAATCATTGAACGAGCAGTAAGCACATATCGAGGACGTTCCGGTTTTTTCACTCCTTACCAAGATGGTCAGGAATTTGCAGGCGGGTTACTGGCACCGATTTGGTATCCTGTAGCATCTGCAGTCGGAACAGCATTTATGGCATTTACTGCACTTATTGCAGCATGTTACTTTGTTGGGTATACATTACTTGGACTTTTGTCAATTGTAATGATGAGTGCTGAATATCGTAATACAGCATTGGAAGGAGTCGCCAATAGCCTTGCACTAGTGGGTTTAACACTTCTTGGAACTGCTGCAGGAGCCTTGCTAACCGTTTTTAGTTTTCCACACAGCATTGCTTCGCTATTTACTCGTTCAGCGGCCACAGTTGTTTCGGCAACAACAGATTGTTGTGAAAATGATTATCACTATTCAATTTAATTGTTAGATTGATACAGCCTAATAATCTCTTCTAAAATGCGGAATTACTGTTTCTGGATTCTGCTAAGCTCGCGAGGCCCGCAACGCATATTAATTTTCAATATAAATCTTGATCTTAAAGCATAGAAAAGCGATTATTTTATCTTTTTATAATCACAGTTAGGAGCGCGTGTGGAACACGAAACCATGGAATTTGATGTAATCATCGTCGGTGCAGGTCCGGCGGGGTTATCTGCCGCGATTAAATTGAAACAGCTTGCTTTAGCTGCGCAAAAAGAATTATCCGTTTGTATTTTGGAAAAAGGAGCTCAAGTAGGAGCTCATATTCTCTCTGGAGCTGTTCTAGAGCCTAGAAGCCTTAAAGAGTTACTTCCTGATACCTGGCAAGAGGCGCCTCTTGATACAGCAGTAACCGAAGATCGTTTCTATTTTCTAACCTCAAAAAACGTCTATAAGCTCCCTACTCCAAAGCCCATGCATAATGAAGGAAATTATATTATTAGCTTGGGTGAGCTTTGCATGTTTCTTGCACAACAGGCTGAGTCCCTAGGCTGTGAAATCTATCCTGGTTTTGCTGCAGCTCAAGTCCTTTATAACGATCACAATCAAGTCATCGGTGTTGCAACTGGGAGTGTAGGCCTCGACAAAAATAAAGAAAAAACAAATAATTATCAACCTGGTATGCATCTTCTTGCCAAACAGACTTTATTTGCCGAAGGATGTCGCGGCCAACTTAGTCAGAGTCTGATGGCACATTACCACTTAAGGGATAAAGCGAATCCACAAACTTATGGGCTAGGAATAAAAGAAATATGGCAAGTCAAGGAAGAACAACATAAGCCTGGGCTAGTTATCCATACCGTAGGCTGGCCAATGGATCACATAACCTATGGTGGTTCATTTATATATCATCTGTCAAAACAACGCGTTGCTATTGGTTTTGTAGTCGGTCTAGATTATAAAAATCCATGGTTAAATCCTTTTGCAGAATTCCAGCGCTTTAAAACACACCCACTAGTTCAACCTGTTTTAACCGGAGGCGAACGAATCAGTTATGGTGCTCGAGCCCTTAATGAAGGGGGATGGCAATCCTTACCAAAACTCACTTTTCCAGGTGGTGCACTGATTGGTGATGCAGCAGGTTTTCTTAACGTGCCTAAAATCAAAGGAATACACATGGCAATGCAGTCAGGTATGCTTGCAGCAGAAGCATGTTTTGACGCGTTGCAACAAGAAAACCCGGCTCCATTTGAATTAACGGGATATCCAGAAAAAATCAAAAATTCCTGCCTGGAAAAAGAGCTCTATACGGTACGCAATATCAGGCCAGGATTTAAATACGGCCTACTTCCAGGCTTAATCAATGCAGCTTTTGAAACATACATTACACGCGGACACTCTCCATGGACATTAACCAATCATGCTGACCACGATACTTTAATTCCAGCAAATAAAGCAAAGAAAATAGATTATCCTAAACCCGATGGAGTTCTTACTTTTGATAGACTTTCATCTGTTTTTTTATCAAATACCTATCATGAGGAAAATCAACCCTGTCATCTCGTATTGAAAAAACCTCAACTGGCAATAGATGTCAATTTAAAAACTTATGCATTCCCAGAGGGTCGATATTGTCCTGCAGGCGTATATGAAATAATTGAAGAAGAAAGAGGACCTAGATTGCAAATTAATGCCCAAAACTGCATCCACTGTAAAACCTGCGACATCAAAGATCCTCGACAAAATATAGTGTGGCATGCACCAGAGGGAGGTGGTGGACCAAATTATTCTGGAATGTAAGCTGGAGCAAGTATAAAACTCATAACATTCATGAATGAAACGGAGCACCTCTGAATGAATTAATGTATGCTCTGTTTCACCCAACTTAATGAGCATTTTCCACCTAAGAATGTAGATTAAATTGAATTAGCAGGAATCTCTCTTTAAGGTGACAATCGTTGCAAATGCCATTCATTATTCTGTCTAACATATTCCCACACATCGGATAGCTCATCCTGTCGGTATGAATAGAATATCATGTGCTCAGGTTGGATACGGAAACCACAATATTCAGGGCTTATAGGAATTGGTTTATTTACAAATGAATCTTCAATTTTTTGGCGTTTTTCCTCAAGAATTTCTTTACTCTCAATCACTTGCATTGACGTAGGCGCATAACTTAAAAACCGAATTTGCGCCCATTGAGGATAGCTGTCCCAATAGTTTTGATTCTCAGCATGATTTAAAAATAAAGCGTTACCTTCAATAATTACTTCTCGTTGTAACAGTTCCAGCCAAAATACAAGACTTACCTGGGAATTATTTGTTAATTCACTTACTTTGCGAGTACCTTTTTGAGTAAAAAATAAAACCCCCTCATCTGAAATTTCACGAATAGCGACAACACGGCCATGCGGCGCACCATCTAATGAAATGGATGATAAAACTGCGTGATTCGGGTTAGGTGCCCCACTCTTCTGCTCACGTTCCAACCAAAGACTTAGTTCAATAATAGGATTTTTTTGCATTCCCTTTTCCTTGATTTAAAAATTGAAGAATTAATTGTACCTGAAGTTCCGTTGCGTACTCACCATTGAGAATAAAATCTGCGTTTTTCTTCAGCTGCTCATCAAAAAATAAAGGCCTCGATTCGTCTAAGTAAAACTTCAACTCTTCCAAAAGCTCTTTTTTTTCTCCTTTTTCCTCTTTAAAATCACGTAATATCCTCCTACATAGGGAAATATCTAAGGGAACTTTAATATGGATACATAAATCAATATATTGCCCTGTCTGCTGATGCAACCGCCCTAAAGGTGCGTCAAAAATAATAAACTCAGTTGGTATTAAAACATCCTGTGTTATCGGATGTACTATTGAATGTCCTGACTTAAACACCTGCAGTATTTTAGCAAGCTCACTGTAATTCCACTCACGATAATCTTGTCCACATTGATACCAAGCTACGTAGTCTTCTGGAGCGATGGATATTTCATCAAATTCATCCCAACTAATTAGCACAGCACTTAACTCCTTTGCAAGAGTTGCAGCAAGCGTTGACTTTCCAGCACCTGATACCCCGCTAATGCCTAGTATTGTTGCCATAAGATACTCCATTAGCTTCGAATGACTATTAAAATGGACTCACTTATTATATTCTAAATTTTAGGTTGGTTTAGCATACAGGACGTAAAAACATTTAACTACTCTATAGAGGATGGCAAATATGTTTAACTCGTTCCACTTACAAGGCGTAGCTGCATTTAATAGAAGTGAATATGCACAAGCTAAAAAGCTATTTCTCCAAGCGATTGCCCAAAATCCTGAAGTTCCAGAAACCTACTTTTTTTAGGAAAGACCTGTTTTTTATCTGATGAAAAAAAGGAAGCTATTTTTTATTTAAATCAGTTTATTGAATTAACTAAGAATGTGAAAGAACAAGAAAACAGATCTCATGCTTTTGATCTTTTAGGACAATGCTATGCTGCTGACAATAAAAATGAAGTAGCAATCACATATTACTTTACTGCAATAGAAAATAACCTTAATTATGTTTCAGCGCGACACAATTTGGGGTTAAGTTATATGAATCTTGCTCGCGATTATCTCGAATCTCATTTAGAAAATTGTTTTACTTTACTCAAAAATGCACATATTGCACTCACTTCAGCTTTAAAAATATGCGCTGATAATCCAATGCTTCTACAAACAGCTGCCAGCTGGTATGAACAATATATTGATCTACTTAAAAAATTATCCAAAGAGAAAAAGGATCAAGAAGACATAAGCGTAAACTTTATGCGTGCTATTCACTATTACCGTGAAGCATTAGCACACTGTCAGAAAGAAGATATTGCATTGAAAAATATAATTATAGAAAATCTTACTGAGTGTTATGCCCAATTTGGACATCATCTGTACCAAAATGAAGAGTATAAAAAAGCACAGGAACTATATGGTTTAGTTCTTGAGGCGGATCAAAATCATATACCAGCACTCAATCAAATAGGTATGTGTTCATTCAAACAAGGGAGGTACATGGAGGCAAGAAAAAAGTTTACTACGATTCTTGAACGAACGAATGAGACACAAGAGCAAGCAGATGCTTGGTTAAATATAGCTTGTTGTTATCGATTTGAAAAAAATTGGGACCAAGCAGAGCAATCTCTCGGTGAGGCGAGGAAGTTAGCTCCTCATGACACGAGCATCGATGAGGAATCGGAGAAGCTGAGACTCGCGAAATCGCAAGCACTGCTTACAGAAACAAACCAAGCTTTTTTTGGTCTTAAAGCAAATAATAATTTCTCTTCATCCCAGAATACAGATAGCATGCAATTCAATTAGGATATCACCCTGGATGCGGCGGAGCGGGGCTCTGAAATTTATATGTATCAATGAACTCCAGGCATTTTTTCCACCCTAAGCGTTCATCTATAAGTTAATTCTTCTGAGCAAGCCAAACGGTTGCCCCTCCACAATTTGGATCGATTGTATTGTCATTAATCTTTATTAAAATTGAAATAGTGTAAATAGTATATGAGATAATTTAACACTGAGCTCTTGGTTCGATGACCGTACCCATGGTGATTTTTTGATACCTCTTAAATCTTATTTCATTCCCTCAACCGTTCCCAGTAAAGTTATTACCAGGCTGATGCTCTCTATCTTCCTCTTCTTGAAGAATTATTTCCTTAAGAGCAGATTTATAAAGAGCAGAATTATATTTTATTATAGAATCGGATAATTTTTTATCCTGAACAATTTCTACTTGATCAACCAACTTCTTAGAAATTAAAGACACAAAGAATTTCACAGTATCAGCCAAAGCGCGCCAGACTGAAGAAGAACTTCCCATTGCCTTATCTGAAAGGCTAATTAATTCTGCATTAATTTTTTCCATTTCTTGAACTTCACCTGCTTGCAACAGAGTAACACTGTTATGACACTGTGCAACAATATGAGTCAGCAGATCCAATTTTTTTGGTTCCATATTTTTCAATGCAGCTTCATCACTATGATTAACAATTGCATTAAGTCGTATTAATATTTTACCCATTGCATTTTGAAGGTCTGAGTTCGCATCCGTTTGTTTATTTAATGATTCTGCAAAGGCCATATAAAGATTTTGATACGCTTCAACTGCTGAATTCCTAAACGCTTCAGCTGGATTTATTTCTTCTATTTTTTTACCTTCAATAATCTTTTGTTTCAGATCAAGATAACAAACCAAACGCGCTTCGATCCCTGACGCATGCTCACATTCAGCTAATGAATCCAGAAACTGATCCATTAACTCTTGTTTTGCTTTTAATTGTTCTGGTTCACCAGCACACCATTGGAGTTCGCTAAACAGGTTTTTTTTAAGTCCTTTTTCTAAATAATTATTTTGTGGATCATTCATTATCCGTTGAAAACATTCCAATTTACGAATGTGTAAGTCAACTGCCTTATCTAAGAACCCATTAGGGCCCAAATATTGTTTATAGTATGTTACCAATTGTCTCCTAGCTTCTTCTTTATCCTCCTCATTATCGCCTTCAGTTATTGTTAAAATTTTAGCGGCTATGTCTGGAGCAACACCGGATAAACGAGCGACCATTAGATTTTTAACACGGTCAAACTCATGAAGAAGTATCGGTGTTTGACGAGGACTGATAATCACATGGTGGTCACGCTTAGAATCAGTATCTATTCCAACTTCCTCCGTAGCATCCTTATCGATTTTTTTCCTGGATTGATTAGGATCAAGAGTACCATCATAGATCGTCACAAAATCAAGGGTGCCACGTGCTGCATCACCTTCACGTTTTGGATCAGCGATTATTTCTTCACCAGTTTCTTGATCTCTTTTTATATGGCTATAAGTTTCATCTTTGCTGTACTTGGCTGCTGCCATGGAAAGAAGATGAAGTGCATGCAGTTCAGGATATTGTTCTGGTTTATCCCAAATCTTAGTTTCGACTTTATCCTTCTTATTAAATTTATTTCGGGTGTTTGCATCATAACCCGAAAGCAATAAATCAGGACAAGCATCAACAAGCTCATCCCAATCTGTAACATCTTTTACGGTTGCTCTGTAGAGATTCAGCCAGTCTTGGTTGCGTTTGAGTACATCCCCTGCATCTAAATGTCCTGTAACTGCTTGTACTTTAATACTTTCTTCGCTAATACCATTTTCCGGGTCTGCACTTCGTGTTACAGTAAAATTAGTAACCAAGCCTCCTTTATTATATCCTGCGCCACTTAGTCTACTGCTCGCCCGTCGTGCCTCTACTGGCTCACCCTTAACGTTTACATCCAAACCCGCCTTATGAATAACAAAGGTTGCCATGCCTGTCGTAGGGAGGATCTGCGTATCCAATTTAGTATGGGTTGCCATCTGGCTCAAGCATTTTACACTATAGCCTTCTGGAAGCATGTCTTTTAACTGCTTTTGCGTCTTTTCAAAGTGAGCTTCTTGGCAATTAATGACGAAAAAATCTGCATCGTCTTCACGAAACAACTGAATAATTGTGCTAGAGGCATCTTCACCAAGTGTGTCATTGCCACAATTTGCTGTAATGGATCGATAGTTAAAAGACATATAAAACTCTTCTTTATTGCTCGATCATATATATTAATATAGACCATAGCCAGTTAAGCAAAGCAAATTTGAAAAATCTATTTTCAATTAATAATTTTTTTATTCAAAAAGATAAATAGTTATAACATTGTATAATATTTAACACAAGATTGATATATTTTTATACAGAAATTCCAGGTAATGGAATATTTGCCTCTGTAGGTAAACTCCTACTCTGAGCAACAATTACTGCATCAAATATTTGTTCCACATCGCCTTTTTCAGACCAAAAACTTTGAAATGCTAAAGGATATTTTACCAATATTTCTTTTTTAGAAATTTTTTGAGAGTTTTCTATTACGCTTAATAATGTGGTTAATAAAGAAATTTTATCTTTTATTTTCTCATCTTGCAGGTCGGCTTTTTGCCCTAATATGTGTAATTTGTACTGAATAAGCCCTACTAAATACGGCTTGATCGTATCTGTAGCCATCGTTCGAATTACTGCACTGTAATCACAGCATGTAAATATCTTATGATACGTATGATATTTTGGTTCTTTTTCCTTCAAATTTTTAAATTTTAAAATCGCTTCCTGATGTGCAATTGCATCCTGAGTAACATTGGGTTTACTCAAATGAAGCCATCCTTTAATTGTTCGTTTTAAAGTATGAGGAGCCACACGCCACAATATGTCAAGCCCAGTAAATAAAACCGCAGTCAGTGCAAATAGAGTACCCACTGCAGGAGCAATAGGAAAAAGCAGAGTAAGAACAACCGCCCCTAAGGCAGAGGCTAAAAGAGTCATAGCAAACAAATTACCCAATACTGCCTGGATGTAATGCATGCGTTGAATACTATTTGGAGGAGATGCAAAGACTCTATATAAATTGAGCCCAAACATGACCAACTGATGGCCCAATGCCCCAATTAAGCTGCTGGTAAAAAACCAAGGACCTGCAGCAAAACTATAACCTAAGGCCATTGATATTGCTGCACCATAGAGTGATATACTCGCTAAAACCGCACAAACTGCAGACGAAGCAAAAAGAAACCATCGATCAAAATTGCGATTACTGGCTTTTGCAAGGCGATAGCCATTTATTAAAGCATTTACAGTCAGTAAGAAACCAATAAAAGGTAACATAATATAAAACAAAGGGGATGTACGAAATATTGCAGATAATCTTGCATCAGCCAGGGTAACAAATAATGCGATTTCCTGGGTCTCTCTAATGTATGTGATTGCCCTCTGGAAGTGAGTAACAAACATAAGCCACCTGATAAATTATTATTATTCCCTATTTTTCCTTGTTGTTTATTTTCTTTATGCTTAGGAGCAGTGTTCAATAAACATAACCTGGTTGTAGAGAGTCATAAGAAGAGCGATTGTGATGGTCACAAAAACTCGAGTTATAACATCTTCAACTACCAGGCTATAAAAAATGTTCTTACTTACTGGATTATTTATTGTCGTAAATGAGGGAACAAAATAACATCCCGGATTGACTGAGAATTGGTAAATAGCATGACCAACCGATCAATACCTATACCTTCTCCTGCCGTGGGAGGCAATCCATATTCCAGTGCTTCGATATAATCACTATCAAAATGCATGGCCTCTAGATCTCCTGCATCTTTTTCTTCAACTTGCTTACGAAAACGCTCTGCCTGATCTTCGGCATCATTTAATTCAGAAAATCCATTAGCAATTTCCCGACCGGCAATAAAAAATTCAAAACGATCAGTTACTTCTATGTCATTATCACTACGTCGTGCCAAAGGTGATATTTCAGTAGGATAACCCGTAATAAAAGTAGGTTGGAATAATTGATGCTCAACAGTTTCTTCAAACAATATGATTTGTAACTTGCCTAAACCATCAGTTTCTTTAAAAGGAAATCCTTTTTTCTGCAATATTGCACGACAACTCACTACACTTTCGAGCTCTTTGACATTAATTTCTGGATGATAATGTAAAATTGCTTCTTTCACCGTCATACGGGTAAATGGTTTGTCAAAGTCAATGATTTGACCTTGGTATTCCACCTGGCGTTTTTTCAAAACAGTATCACAGAGATAGCACAGTAATTCCTCGGTAAAATTCATCAAATCCTTATAATCCGCATAAGCTTGATAAAACTCGACCATAGTAAATTCTGGATTATGGCGTGTTGAAATCCCTTCATTACGGAAATTACGGTTAATTTCATAAACACGCTCAAATCCACCCACAACAAGCCGTTTCAAATAAAGCTCTGGTGCGATGCGCAAATACATAGTCATATCCAGAGTATGATGATGCGTAACAAAAGGACGAGCCATAGCACCACCTGGAATTGGATGCATCATAGGCGTTTCTACTTCTAGAAAAGAATGTTGATCCATAAATTGTCTAAACGCTTGAATTAATCGCGAACGTATTAAAAAGGTATGGCGGCTTTCATCATTGGCAATTAAATCCACATAGCGTTTACGGTATTTTACTTCTTGATCCGCTAAACCATGAAATTTATCAGGTAAAGGTCGCAGTGACTTAGTTAATAATTCGATATATTCTGCATTTACTGTAAGCTCACCCGTATTTGTTTTAAACAGCTCGCCGTTAACCCCAACAATATCGCCTAAATCCCAATGCTTAAACTCTTCATACTGCTCAGGAAGATCGTTAGCTCGGATATACACTTGAATCCGTCCAGAAACATCTTGAATATGAAAAAAGCTGGCCTTACCCATAATACGTCTCAAGACGATGCGGCCGGCTACACTAACCTTAACATGCTGCTGTGCTAAAGCTTCCTTATCAAATGAATCATACTCTTTTATGATTTCCCAAGCTAAATGTTCACGACGAAACTGATTTGGGAAATTAAACCCTTTTGTACGTAATTCAGCCAATTTTTGTTTACGAATAGAATAAACTTCACTTTCATCAATATGTTCAATTTGTTCTTCACTCATGCTGCCCTACTCCTGCCTTTAAACTGGCTTCAATAAACTGATCCAATGCCCCGTCCAATACTGCTTGTGTATTGCTCGTTTCAACACCGGTGCGTAGATCTTTAATACGAGATTGATCCAATACGTATGAACGAATTTGAGATCCCCAACCTATATCTGATTTACTGGCTTCCAATGCTTGCTGCTCTGCATTTTTCTTTTGCATTTCCAATTCATATAACTTGGCACGCAACTGCTTCATTGCCTGATCTCTATTGCGATGCTGGCTTCGATCATTCTGGCATTGTACTACAATCCCGCTTGGTGCATGAGTAATACGTACTGCGGAATCAGTTCGGTTAACATGCTGCCCTCCAGCTCCGGACGCTCGGTATGTATCAATACGCAAATCAGCCGGATTAATTTCTATATCTATATCATCATCAATTTCAGGGGAAACAAATACTGCTGCAAAAGAGGTATGTCGTCTATTTCCTGAATCAAAAGGGGATTTTCGTACTAACCGATGTACTCCGCTTTCAGTACGCAGCCATCCAAAAGCATACTCACCTTTAAAGTAAATAGTAGCACTTTTAATGCCAGCAACCTCGCCCGGGGAGCATTCAATTAACTCCGTCTCAAACCCATGCTGCTCCCCCCAACGCAAATACATGCGTAACAACATTTCCGCCCAATCCTGTGCCTCCGTACCTCCCGAACCCGACTGAATATCTAAATAAGCATTCGAGTCGTCCATTTTTCCGGAAAACATGCGGCGAAACTCTAAATCAGCAACCTTTTGTTCAATGGGGCGTAATTCTTCGCCAATTTCATTAATTGTTTGCTCATCGCCTTCTTCGCGTGCAATCTCAAACAATTCATTTAAATCAGTAATGGACTGACCTAATTGAGTCAAAGTTGAAACAACTGCTTCTAACTGTGTTCTTTCACGTCCTAATGCCTGAGCAATTTCTGGATTATTCCAAACTGTTGATGATTCCAGCTCTCGAACAACCTCCTCCAAACGCTCACTTTTAGCATCAAAGTCAAAGATACCCCCTAAGCGCTTCTACTCGCTTATCAAGCTCCACCAGATTAAGATTAATTTGGTTTACTTCTAACATAAGTGTCTCTTAAAAAATAGTAGTCGTGTCAATGCCCTTATCATGATGTAGCCTAGGTATAACAAAGCGCGACCCGGGAATATTGGTTTCCCAACCCCCAGGTTACGGCTTCGCCTGCACTCAGGCTACAGATAATTCGCATAACATAGTAAAAATAAGCTTGCGATTTTACCGTGAAAGTAGGCAAAAAAACAGCTATGAAGTCTTCATTGCGGTCCGATAGGCTTGCAAATTCATTAATAAATCTGCTTCTGCGAGAGATAAATGGCAACTTTCTACAATTTCATCGCGATTACCACCCATTTCCAAAATACGCAAAGCATGACGATATCCGCCATCATTATCTCGTTTATTTTCCAAATCCTGAATTTGATTATCCATACTAATTAGTTGATTATTAATTTCCTTTAACTGCTTGGAGAATAATAAATCAGCATGAATCAACACAGGATGATCTTTTGTGATTTGATCAATTAATTTTTGCTGTGTATTCAATTCCTCTCGAAAACTGATTAGTTTTTTCCGTTGATTCAATAAGTAATTCACTATAAATAAAAAAATAACCACATTGACGCTTAAAAGAAAAGTTATCATTTTTTATTTTTACCCCCAATGATTACACTGTGATCTTGTTCGCTTATCGCAGGGTTTAAAAGTCGAGGAACATTTCGATTCAAAGCAATGATAATAGTCACCCTACGATTTGCAGCTCTCCCTAGTTCTGTAACATTATCTGCAACTGGATATTGTTCACCATAACCTGTTACGAAAATACGATCTGTTGCTATCCCAAATGAATTTAAAGTACGCCCAACAACTGCTGCACGCATCGCAGAAAGCTCCCAGTTTGATGGAAATTGTGGCGTTTCTATAGGAACATTATCTGTATACCCTTCTACTGCGACGATAGAAGATGATTTTTTAAGTTTAGCGGCTAATTGCATTAATTTAACAAAAGCTTCTGGTTTTAAATCTGCATCACCTGAATCAAATAAAGCTCCTGATTTAATATCCAACTCCACCCAACCTTCCTGTCGGTTGATCTTATAGTTACCATCTTGCAATTCTATGAGTGCTTGATTTAACTCATCAAGCCCATCATGAAAAGGCCCTTGAAATGGCGTGGTTTGTGGCCCATCCTTCATACTTTTTGTTGATTTAAGGGCCCGTGCTTCATCTTTTTTATTAAAAGCTGATTTCATCCCTTCTGACAGTGATTTGTACTTTGAGATATTGACGGAAGAAATAGCATACATTACTACAAAAAATGCAAATAACAAGGTAATGAAATCTGCATATGAGACGACCCAACGATGATGATCATTATTCTGTTCATTTCTTTTTTTTCTTTTTTTCATCTTTCTTTTGCTGACCAAAATTATTGAGTTTTAACATCAAAACTCCTGGGCTTTCCCCAGAAGCAATAGTGACTATGCCTTCTACAATCATTTCGTCATAATGCACCTGACGAGCAATACAGCTTTTTAATTTATTTGCCACGGGTAAAAAAATAAGATTAGCCATTCCCACTCCGTAAATCGTCGCTACGAAAGCTACCGCAATACCTAATCCCAATTCATTCGGTTCGGATAAATGACGCATCACTTGAATCAATCCTAACACTGCACCCAAAATCCCTATGGTTGGACTGTATCCCCCCATACTTTCAAATACTTGTGCTGCATGGATATCATGAGTTTCTACGCGCTCTATCTCGTCTTCTAAAACTTTTCTTATAGTGAGTTTATCTACGCCAATAACCAACAACTCCAAGCCTTTATTGATAAGTGGATTTTTCTCAACCTCTAAGTGTTCTTCTAGAGAAAGCAACCCCAATTGACGTGCTTTTCGTGCCAAATCAAACATTTTGTTGCGGCAAGGTTCAAAATCAAGTTTAGGGGGAGTAATAACCCAAGGCAAAATTTTAAATGCTCTTTTAAAGGTATTTAGTGGCGTTTGCACCATAACAGCTCCAATTGTTCCTCCGAGCACAATCAACAATGCAGACAAATTCATTAGGGACTGTATGCTTCCACCTTCAAAAATTTGGCCAAGTGTAATCGCTAAAAAACTAGTGAATATCCCTATTAAAGTTAAAGCATCCATTCTTTCTATTCCGGTAAGCGTGATTTAATTCGATGTATTGCCTGACTAAGAATCTGTGAAACGCGTGATTCGCTAACGCCAATAACCTCCCCGATTTCTTTTAAATTCAAATCCTGTTCGTAATATAAAGAAAGTACCATTCGTTCTTTCTGAGGCAATCCACGAATTACCTCGGATAAACGACGCATCAAATCACTATGTAATACATTGACATGTGGTTCAGTAGAGGTATATCCCTCTTCAACCTGCAAGGCATCATCAGTAACGCCCAAATCTTCAAAACCATACAAATGACTACTCACGGAGTCTTGCAACATTTCATGGTATTCAGCAATCGATATTTCAAGTTCAGCTGCAATTTCAGAATCCTTAGCTTCCCTTCCTAACCGATTTTCGACATTTTTAACCGCTTCTGAAATCATTCTTCCATTGCGATGTACTGAGCGAGGCACCCAATCATTACGTCTTACTTCATCAAGCATGTACCCTCTAATGCGGATTCCCGCATAAGTTTCAAATGAAGCACCTTTGGAAGAATCATAATGTCGTGTTGCTTCCAGTAATCCGAGCATTCCTGCTTGTATTAAGTCATCCAGTTGTACGCTTTGCGGCAAACGACCTAATAAATGATGTGCTATGCGTTTAACCAACAAGGCATGAGTTTTTACCAGCGTTTCCTGAATTTGCTGGTTAACTTTGCTATAGGCAGCCAAAGCATCCACAATGATCTCCTTAAAATTCACCTGCTACTAAACGCTCTAAAAAGAAACTGGTATTACCACCCAATAAAGCGCTGGGAGGCCAATCAGATACTTCATCTGCTAACTGTCTAAGTGCTAAAGCAGCAGCAGAATCAGGATAAGCAATTAATACCGGCCTTTGCATTTTCACTGCCTTGTGTATGTGTTCATCAAAAGGTACTGCTCCTAAATAGTCTAGCTGAACCTCAAGAAATTGCTCAGAAACTTTGAATAATTTGTTAAATAATTCCCGTCCTTCTCTCTCATTCCGCACCATATTTGCCAAAATATGAAAACGTGTCCATTCATAACGCTTACTCATTACTTTAATTAAAGCATAGGCATCAGTTAATGAGGTGGGTTCATCACATACCACAACAATTAACTCTTGCGACGAACGAGTAAAACTTAACACAGTGTCAGAAATCCCAGCAGCAGTATCAATAATCATGTAGTCTAAATCATCAGTAAGCTCATTAAATGAATCGATGATTCCAGCAAGCTCAGGAGGAGAGAGTTGCGTCATATACTCTGTGCCAGAGGCGGCAGGAATGACAAGAATACCATTAGGCCCTGACATAATAATGTCACTTAAATGACAGATTCCCTGCATTACATGAGATAAATTATATTTAGTATGCAATCCCAACATGATATCAATATTTGCCAATCCTAAATCGGCATCAAGCAGCATCACTCTTTTATTAAGCTGAGCCAAAGCAACCGCCAAATTGACAGAAACGTTGCTCTTGCCTACACCGCCCTTTCCAGCAGAAACTGCAATTACTTTAATCGGCTTTGCCCGCGCCAGATTTCTCAAACCAGAAGCTTGATCGCGTATATTTTTATTCACTTTAGACATGATATTCTCTCCCAGCACTTTGCTGTGCTTTCCTAACATTGTCCGCCTGAAACAATTGTGTTTCCTGCTCTGCAAATAACTCAATTAGCTGATGGCGCGTGGCCATTTTAATGTCTTCAGGTACACGTTGTCCGTGCGTAAGATAGCTCACACCTAAACCCGACTCAATAAGAGCACTCAACGCACCGCCTACAGCCAATGATTCATCCAGCTTAGTCAAAATACACTGATCAATTTGATTTGCGTCATAACGTTTTATTGCATCAATTAGCACTTGATAATGACTTGTTGCGGGTAAAACCAAAACTTTGGAAATTGACAATAAATAAGTACCCAAGACATGCATTTGTTTTACAACTCGCTCATCCGCAGGATTCATTCCGGCAGTATCAATCAAAATTAATTTTTTGTCATTTAATTGCCGTAATACCCGCGCCAAAGAAACTTCATCCTGAGCAACACACACTTTAACCCCTAAAATTTTTCCATACATCATGAGTTGTTCTTGCGCCGCGATTCGATAGGTATCCATAGTAACCAGACCTAACTTATCCGCGCCAAATCTCAAGGTAAACCGTGCTGCAATTTTGGCCAATGTTGTCGTTTTTCCGACGCCAGTTGGACCAACAAAAGCATAAACCCCTCCTTCTTCTATTCTACGTGTATCACAAATGGTTAATTGATCTGCAATGCGATTCAATACAGCTTCCCAGCCTCTTTGTTGATTTAAATCAGAGCGCACAGAACATGCCCAGGTCGCGGCTGTAGTATGACTTACCCCCAGATACAGAAGTTTTTGTAATAAAATAGTGTGCAGAGGCTCATGGACACCAACATTTCCCCTTAACTGTGCTTCAAGCATACTTCTTAGTGTTTGAATCTCCTGGCGCATGTCATCAAGAGGTGTTTGCATTTGGAATTTATTAGCTTGACTCGTTGGCTCAGCACAAGATACTGCTGCTGAAGTTGACAGAATCGTTTCATCAAAATCAATCGCAGCAACGACTTCCACTCCACCGTCTATATGATGGCTGGACAAAATAACGGCATCGGCACCAAGTGTCTCTTTAATTTGTTTCATAGCGCTGCGTGTATCGGCCGCAACAAAACGTTTTAATTTCATAAAGCCTCCTGCTTATGAAGAAATTTGTCACTATTCACGCAATGCCTCTTTATAGAAATTGTAGCTTGCTTGCAGGAAAACTGAGAAGTTTAGCTCTAGGCTCTACATTCACACCTAGCTTGCTAAATCCACTGTGATACCCTCAGTTACTTCTATCCTACTGTACCTACTATTCTTATCTGCTTATTATCAGGAATCTCCTGATAAGACAAAACATGAAAGTCATGAGATATATTACGCACAAATCGTGCCAACACTGCGCGTATTCCCGGCTGTACTACCAACACGGAACTCTCCTGTTTCGCCTGCTGTTGCATTGCTAATTGTGTCAAAGAATGTTGTATTTTATCCGCCATTCCTGGCTCAAAGTTTACGCCCCCGGACCCGCTACTCTGAATAATGTTTTGCAATAATTGTTCCAATTCGGGTTTTAACGTAATAATTGGCAATTCCTCATGAACTCCACTGATTTTTTGAGTAATTAATCGAGATAAAGCGATACGAACCTGACTGATTAAATATTCTGTATCTTTGGATTTTGGCGCTAGCTCCGCCAAAGTTTCGACTATAGTACGAATATCCGTTAAAGGAATATGCTCCGCCAATAAGCCTTGTAACACTTTGCTAACCATTCCTAATGAAAGACCGTCAGGTACTAATTCTTTTACTAATTTGGGTGAACTTAATGCAAGTTTGTCTAAAAGCTGTTGCGTTTCTTCATAACCTAACAATTGCTGGCTGTTTTGTTCTAATATTTGGCTTAAATGCGTGGCAACAACAGTAGAAGCATCAACCACGGTGTATCCCAAAGTATGCGCTTGCTCTCTTTGACTTTCGTTGATCCAAACTGCCTCCATACCAAAAGCTGGATCATGTGTTTTCACTCCCTCTATTTCACCAAAAATCTGCCCAGGATTTATTGCCAGACAGCGATCAAGATGAATTGCTGCCTCCCCCATCACTACTCCTGCCAAACTGATACGATAATGGTTAGGTTTTAAATCCAAATTATCACGCACGTGTACAGATGGAATTAAAAAGCCCAGTTCTTGTGATATTTTCTTGCGTACCCCTTTAATACGAGAGAGCAAAACACCGCCTTGCGCCTGATCCACTAAAGGAATCAGGCGATACCCTACCTCAAGGCTAATCACATCAACTGGATTTACATCATCCCATGATAATTCTGTAGAAATATTTGGATTTTGAATAGCAAGGGATTCGTTTGCTTCATTGAGTTGTTCCTTACTTTTTTCTTTATTTTGTTGAAGAAACAAATAAGCAATTCCTCCCAAACCTGCAGAAAGTAAAATAAATGCAATATGGGGCATTCCAGGAATAATACCAATCAATCCCATGATAGCTGACGCAATAATTAATGAACGCGGATTAGCAAATAATTGGGAAATAACTGCATGTCCCATATTTTGCGCGCTGGAAACTCGAGTCACAATGATAGCAGCGGCAGTTGATAAAACTAAAGAAGGCACTTGCGCTACCAAACCATCACCAATAGTTAACAAAATATAATTATGTAATGCATCAGAAAAACTCATTCCATGCTGAAAAACCCCAATAATCAATCCACCAATAATGTTAACCGCCAAAATCAAAATTCCAGCAATTGCATCACCTCGAACAAATTTACTCGCACCATCCATTGAACCATAAAAATCTGCTTCCTGTGCCACCTCTAATCGACGCTTTATCGCCTGCTCCTGATTAATTAAACCTGCGTTCAGATCGGCATCGATCGCCATTTGTTTTCCAGGTAGAGAATCCAAAGTGAACCTTGCGCTTACTTCAGATACACGCCCAGCACCCTTAGTTACTACAACAAAATTTATGACTACTAAAATAATAAAAACAACCAAACCCACTGCATAGTTTCCACCAATTACTACTTCGCCAAATGCCTGGATCACATGTCCTGCAGCATCAGTACCTTTATAACCATTTAATAAAACAACACGAGTTGAAGCAACGTTTAATGTCAAACGTAATAAAGTTGCAAGTAATATAACTGTTGGGAATACAGCAAAATCTAAAGGCCTTTCGCTGTAAATCACTGCTAACAAAACTACAAGCGATAAAGCAATATTAAAAGTAAAAAGAACATCTAATAAAAATGGAGGCAGAGGCAACATCATCATGCCGAGCATGAGGATTAGCACCAGAGGTGTTCCTAAACCTTGACGCATCCAATATTGTACATAATGCAATGCTTTATTCATTAGTATCCTCCTCTGCTTCTCGTACTAACTCTTCCGGGATAGGGACATTCTGTAATACAACGGGTTTATAGTCATAACGTTCTTTATCGCGCAGTTGAAACACATAAGCTAAAACCTGGGCTACAGCGATATAAAGGCCTCTTGGTATTTCTGCATTTAATTTGGTAGAAAAATAAAGAGCGCGCGCCAAAGGGGGTACTGAGATAATAGGAATTTGATGCGATGTTGCAACTTTGCTAATTTGGAAAGCAATCAAATCCTTACCTTTTGCAACTACTATGGGCGCTTTATGACTCTTCTCCTTATAACTGATTGCTACAGCATAATGAGTAGGATTAGTTAACACCACGTTTGCTTTGGATATTTCATTCATCATACGCCGTCGCGAAATCTCTTGCTGAGCACGACGAATAGCACTTTTTATTTCGGGTTTACCTTCTAGCTCTTTGTATTCATCCCTTAGTTCTTGCATCGTCATTTTCATACTTTTTTGATGCTCATACAATTGAAAAGGAACATCAAAAGCAGCAATCAAAATCAAACTGGCAGAAATCAGCACAAAGCACTTCACCACAATCAGACTACCGCTGCCAATTGCTGTTTCAATAGGTGCATGGGCTAAACTGAGTAATACGGGAATTTGTGATTTAAGGACCACTATAGCGGCCACTGCTACGATAAGAAATTTAAAAAATGATTTGAACATTTCGACAAAACCTTTCAACGAAATCATTCGTTTCAATCCCTGAAACAAATTAAGTCGCGAAAATTTAGGCTGTAAAACTTGACTACTAAAAACCCATCCTCCCATAAGCAAAGGAGCTGTCAAAGTAATGAGAAAAATAACTACTAATAAAGGCACTAAGGACCAAAACCCCATTTTCACTAAAAAAAATAAATGCTCAACACTTACTTTGGGAGTAATGATAACTCGAGTATCAAATTCAAAAGCATGATGCATCATGGCTGCAAGCTGATTGGCTAATTGCTTGCCAAAAATAAGAAATCCCAATGCAGTAAAAAGTAGCGTTACTGTAGTATTGAAATCCCTTGAGCGTGCAACCTGACCTTTTTTACGAGCCTCTTTAAGTCGTTTGGCCGAGGGCTGTTCCGTTTTTTCTTGTGAATTTTCTTGCTCAGCCATCAGTGCAACATTCCTGTCATAAAACGCATTCCCTCTTTGATAAGCTCTGCCATTTGTATCGCAACACTAGGCAAACCCACCTTAATTACAACCATCCCCATAATTAACGTAATAGGGAATCCCAACGAAAAAATATTTAATTGTGGCGCTGCCCGGGACATAATTCCGAACGCAAGACTCACAATAAGCAAAGACAATAAAGCCGGGATTGAAATCAATACCGCTTGCTTGAACATCCATCCCGAAAATAAAATAACATTCCAGACCATAGATTGAGTCACAGAAAGCTGTCCTACAGGCATTATTCTGAAACTATCCAATAGCGTTTCAAAAACAGTTAAATGTCCATTAAGTGCCAAAAATATTAGCGTCATCATGATTGAATAAAGTTGGCTGACCAGTGGAACACTGGCTCGGCTTGCAGGATCCACCATCACTGCAAAACCAAGACCGGCTTGCATCGCAATAATTTGTCCCCCCAAAACAAAAACCTGAAAAACAAGCTGCAAAACAAAACCCATTAATAAACCAAAGAGTAATTCTTGGATGATATATGCCAAAAAAAGCCCATTGAAATTCAGAAATGAAAGCTCCTTAGGAACCATAAAGGCACAGACACAACTTAAAACAAAAAGTAAAATAATTTTAATACGATGGGGTAATAAAACAGATGAAAAAACAGGTAGGGTAAGCAATAAACCGCCAATACGCCCCATTGGCCAAATGACCTGGCTTATCATACGTATTATTGTTGGATAATCCAGTTTCATCTTGAGCTAACCTATTAAATAAGGAATATTGGTAATTAAAGAATCTGTGTAATTCACTATGATCTTAAGTAACCAGGGGCCTGCAAATACAAGCATCAAAAAAGTAATAAATAATTTGGGTATAAAACTTAGACTCGTTTCATTAATTTGGGTTGCCGCTTGAAACATGGAAACAATCACACCAATAATCAAACCAGGAAGAATGAGTACACTGATAAGCAACAGCATCAAATATACTCCTTCACTGAATATAGAAACCACTGACTCTGGAGTCATATTATTTCCCTATAAATTCGTAGCATTGATGAAATACGACCTTTAACTCATAGCAAAACTTGACGCAAGTGATCCCAAAACAAGTGTCCAGCCATCGACCATCACAAAGAGCATGATCTTAAAGGGTAATGAAATAATCAAAGGTGATAGCATCATCATCCCCATAGCCATCAGCACACTCGATACCACCATATCAATAATTAAAAAAGGTAAAAACAAAATAAAGCCTATCTGAAAAGCTGTTTTTAGTTCACTGGTAATAAATGCAGGAATTACCACACTCATTGGTACGTCATTAAGAGTCGCAGGATTGGTTTGAGCAAATTTTTCAAATAAGGATAAATCATTTTTACGTGTTTGATTTAACATAAATTGACGTAAAGGTACTTGTGCATTTGCCAAAGCTTGAGGAAATTTTATAGTCTCTGCGAGATAAGGTTGCACTGCAGTTTCATTAATTTTGTTAAAGACAGGAGACATCACAAAATAAGTCATAAACAAAGCAATACCAATTAGGATTTGATTCGTAGGAGTTTGTGCCATTCCTATGGCTTGGCGTAATATTGAAAGCACAATAATTATTCGCGTAAAAGCTGTCATTGCCATCAACATCCCTGGCAAAACAGTTAACAAAGTCATAAAAATCAAAATTTGTAGATTAACACTATAAGTTTGTTCCCCATTCGCGCCAGGTTGTACTGTTAACGCAGGTAATGATAAAGGTGCTGCGTGTAAAGCCAGTGGCACGAAACAAAATAAAATGAGGAGCAAAGTAGCCTTGGTGAAACGAAATGTAACCCATGATTTGGTGCGTCTCTCTTCCACTGTCTTTAAGCCAAGGAACTTTGTCATTCCCGTGCAAACGAGAATCCGTTTCTGAATTGGCATCAGTGTCCGATTCGAGTTAGATCCCCGCCGCGAGGGTAACAACTCCCATATAGATGATAACCATTTTCCTACATATAAATTCATTATCTTCATCTTATGATTTCGCAACTGATTTAAGCAGATCGGCAAAGGAAGTTTTATTTATAGAGTCAAAGCCAGTCGGCAATTGCTCACCAAAATCATAGAGCAGCGTAATCTGTCCAGAACCTGAGCCAATTAATAAATAACGAGCGCCCACTTTTAACAAAGTAATTTTTTCCTTTGGTCCTAAAATCATACTCGCTATGGATTGAAATCCTTTTGCCGAACCTATTTGCATTCCATGTAACTGTTTCACTATCCAAGACAATGCAATGATAAGCAATAAAACCAACAATAAGCCCATGACAATACGCATGAGTTCTCCATGATTGAGCACACTTTGCATTATCTTAACCGCTTAATCCGTTCTGCTTTGCTGACGATATCAGTCAAGCGCACACCAAACTTATCATTAACTACAACCACTTCCCCATGAGCAACTAAAGTCCCATTGACTAAAACGTCAAGTGGATCGCCTGCCAAACAATCGAGGGCAACAATTCCTCCTTGGTTTAATTGGAGTAAATTACGAATGGTCATTTTGGTGCGCCCAATTTCTACAGTCACTGAAACAGGGATATCCAAAATCAAATCCATTTTTTCACTGTCTGCTTCCTGGGGAAGAGTATTTGATGGTTTAGGTTGTTCAATTGCATCTTGAGACATTCCTCATCTCCTAGTAACTAATATTTTTAATTATTTTTACAGCGCGCTTGTCATTTGCAGTTCCTTGAGTTGCTGTAAAACCTGGCGTCCCTTCAATATCTAAAGTAACTATTTCTTTCATTTCCATAGGTATAAAATCACCTACTTGCCATGACATTACTGCACCCAAAGTACTTTTTGTTTCAGCCATTACAGAACTCACATTTAATTCAACTTCCATTAACTCTTCTTTTAATGATTTAACCCAGTTCGGATCAATTTCATCATCTGGACGCGAAGCGCCAAGTTCCAGTTGCTCTTTGATGGGTTCAACCATGGAATAAGGTAAAATAAAATAGAAAGTACCGATTTCTTTACCAAAATCCATTGAAAAGCGCGCAACGAGCAGCATTTCTCCAGGTTCTGCTATATTGACTAATTGTGGGTTCGTTTCATCATTAAATTTGCTGATATCGAGCTGAATAATTGGCTTCCACGCTTGAGTAAGATTGGCAATAAGCTTTTTCGTGATCACATCCATAACACGCAGCTCAGTCGCAGTAAAATCGGTTCTATCTTTTTGAGCAAAAAATTGAGAGCTGCCGCCAAAATAATAGTCGACGAGATCATAGACAAAAGTACTATCAAAAAGAATAATGCCTTTACCTCGTAATGGTTTAAATTTAAAGATACTCATTAAACTTGGATTAGGTAAACTCTCCATAAAATCACGATGCTTTATAATAAGCAACGGGTCTTGTTTAATCTCAAAATCCTTGGCGGTTACATTATAGATATCCGATGCAAATAAACGCACAGCACGATCATAAATTCTATCTAATACAGGCAGCTTGCCTTTGACAATACGTTCCTGAGCAGTAAAGTTAAGTGTTTTTACATCACCATCTTGCTGGAGTTCAAAGGGCTCAAATACAGCTTTAGATACTTCCTTTTTACTGCCTTTTGCTTTTTTATGGTCCGCTTTTTCTCTAGGTGCTGTTTGATCCGCTGTTGCTTGGTGTCCTTCTTCAGGAGATTCATCAACTGTTTTTAGCAGCGCATCTATTTCTTCTTGTGATAAAACGTTTTTATCAGCCATATAAGCAATCCATACTAATTTTATTCACTTATTCCATTCAAGTAAGCATCATGATTTTTCTATTGAATAGGCTTATGCAAACTATATGCCATTTATAAAAATGTGCTTATTACATAATCTCTAATATATCTCTCGATTTATAAATGGGAAAAAGTGATGTGCTGGTTTGACAGTCAAAAAATCGTATGCCAATCATTTGACAATACATCCAAATTAATAAAAAAATGCTAACTCAATTTATTCATTAATTTGTTGCTGACATTTTGCTTGCGCCATTTTTCGACAATTATCCTGGCAATCAATTTGATCTGAGTTCAGACATTGTGAATTAATACAATCTTGAGTTGTATTATGAAAACACTGAGTTCTATCGTATTTTTGTGCGCCCAAGGCATCCTCAGGAATATCTGCTGCAAAAACTGAAAATGAAAAAAGAAAACCCAAAAAGATTAAAAAATTTTTCATTATAATTCCTTTTAATTATGCTCTTAAATGAATTATAGTCTTAGTTATTCAAAATAATTAAATGGCATTGCAATGCGCAGCAAAATAAGAACACTCACTAATTTTAGCCGTGCACGAGCCAGTCAGTCTTCCTGTCTACGTCCAGAGAATGAAGAGCAACTTACTGATTATCTTGCCCGTAATCCTCAGCAAAACATACTCATGCGTGGTTCAGGATTATGCTATAACGACAGTTGTTTTAATACTGATGGGTTTATTATCGACAGTGAACGTCTGAATCATTTTATTAATTTTGATCATGAAACCGGTATTGTACTCTGTCAGGGCGGAGTATCACTTAAAGATTTATTCTTAGTGCACCCTGATTTCATTCCCCCTGTTCTCCCAGGCACTATCCACATTACAGTTGCTGGCGGAATTGCTCACGATGTCCATGGAAAAAACAATCACCAGGCAGGTAGTTTTGGCCACCACCTCGTTGGATTTGATTTACTGATTGGAAGTAAAAAATTTCATTGCAGCCCTAATGAAAACAGTGATTTATTTTATGCCACAATTGCAGGTTTAGGCCTTACTGGTGTTATCACTCGTGTCGCACTTCGCCTTAAAAAAGCACCACGTTTTGTACAAGCAAAACATCAGCAATTCGAATCATTTCAAACACTCACTGAATATATGAAAACCATGGGTATTCACCATGATTATCAAGTGGCTTGGCTTGATCTGCTCAATCCTGCTTTACGTGCCATTCTTTCAGTAGCGGATTACTGTGAGCCTTTCGCCACTAAAAGAACAAAAATCCATACAATACCTAATATTCCCTTTTCTTTAATCAAATCATGGAATATGAAATTATTTAATCAGTATTTTTTTAATAGCAAAAAAGAATATGAACAACTCACACTGGAACAATTCAACAATCCTCTCGATAAACTCATGCATTGGAATAGACTTTATGGCCCTAAAGGATTAATTCAATTCCAGGCAGTATTCAATGAAGATCATGCTCCAGACACTTTGGAACAGTTAGTACAGCTGATGCGAGCTCATAAAGCAACACCGACTCTTGCTGTACTCAAGTTATTTACCCAATCAGGGGAAGGTTTACTCTCCTTTTGTAAACCAGGATTTACCTTAGCAGTTGATTTTATTAATAATCCACAAGCGAAACAGGCAATATCAGCCATGAATCAATTAATCACTGAACTCAATGGTCGGGTTTATTTGGCAAAGGATTTACTTTTGAATGAAGAACAATTTCACCAGATGTATGAAAAGCATGAACAATTTTCTCAAACTCTCAAGCAACATGGATGCACCATGCATTCTGATCTGGCACAACGCTTAGGGCTAAAAAAATGACACAAAGAACATGGGTCATAATCGGCGCCACCTCCATCATCGCAGAAAAATTTGCACATATTGCTGCCCAATCAGGACATCAATTGCTTTTAGTAGGGCGCCAGCAAACGCAACTCAATCTAATCGCAAATGATATCAAACTGAGGTATCAAACCCGTTGTGATGTACTTGTTTTGGATCTCATTGAGCAAGTTGATACTTTAGTTTCAACGCTTAAAACAAAAGATGGCGAACTTGATTTGTTTATGGCACACAGTGACTTTACCGATAACGATCATTTGAATGATGACACAATCTCTCATCTTATCAAACTGAATATTTTGACAACTACTTTATTGATCCACGCTTACTTAAATCGCCAACAAAAAGAATATAATTTACTGTTCCTAAGTTCGGTTGCTGCATGCCGAGGACGCTCCAAAAACAGTCTTTATGGAGCCAGCAAAGCAAGCATTGAAATTTACCTACAGGGTCTACAACAGGTTGCCAGCTCTAATCAACACATTACCATTGCCCGCTTGGGTTTTATTGACACCAGGCAAACTTATGGGTTGCCTGGTATTTTTTATGCAGCCCCCCCAGATACCTGTGCAAAAGCCTGCTGGAATGCACTAAGACATAGAAAAAGAATGTTCTATTTTCCCTCTTTCTGGAAAATGATTATGGCAATAATTACTCGATTGCCATTCTTTCTTTATAAAAAAATGGGCAAAATTTGAGCTCCTATTGATTACTTCATAAATACACACAAGTATTTGATTGATTTTATTTTAATATCTTAATCATTGGTAAAATCGTTTTTATCAAACCAAAAAATTGTAAAATATAGATCACTAGAATGATGAGTACTAGCACATTTAACAGACTTTTAATTGATGGTGGCATAGGAATAAAAGTATCGATTAACCACAACACCACCCCGAAAATAACAATTACAGCGATTAAATTCAGTAGCCCAGCCATAATTAATTATCCTTATTAATGAGGGTTCCTATTTAAAATTATAGCAGATTTACAAATACTTAGGGTTTGCGGATGCTGGATCAGAAAACGATGAAAATTTTCACGGGGTGAAGCTGCAACGACTTACATACTGCACTTTATGGGCGCCATCCATAGATCTGCTTTAAAAAGAAACTTCATGGGTACCCAAAGTATCGCGCATAAAGCGCAGTACGTAGGAGGGGGTTATAAAAATCGTTATTTAACAATAAACTACCTTTTAAGTGTGTGCCTCAGAGCTTCATAGCACCTAAGCTACGAGTATCCACTTTACATCAAATTAGAAAGTATAAAAATCTTAGACTTTATTTGCTTTGTGCCTCTTTTTTTTCCTTCAATAAATCCCGAATTTCAGTTAATAAAGTTTCTTCCCTTGTTGGGGTTTCTTTCTTTTCCTCTTCTTTTCTTACAAAAGAAATCACTTTAATTGCTACAAAAATTGAAAACGAAATAATCGTAAAATCGATCACTGCCTGGAGAAACTCTCCCCACTTTACCACCGCATCACCTACAGTGAGCGCTCTATTGGCAATATTAATTCCACCTAATAACAAGCCAATTAAAGGCATGATAATGCCGCTGACTAAGGAGCTGATAATTTTGCCAAATGCAGCGCCTATAACTACAGCAACAGCCAGATCAATCACATTTCCTTTGATAGCAAATTGCTTAAACTCTTGTAGAAAACTCATGTCATTTCCTTATGTTTGGTTCTTTTCAAGTAGCCTGAGAAAACAGGCTACTTGCATCTTTTTTATGAATGACGCACCATTTCTCTAATTTCTTCTATCTTGTTCTCCAAATCAGGTGGGACAACGCCTCCCCCTTGGGCCATATCATCACGACCACCACCTTTTCCACAGAGATGCCTTACTAAAGCAGCGGCAGTAGGTACTTTCCCTAAAATATTTTTACTCACACCTGCAATTACATTCATTTTATTTTGATCTACGGTAAATAAAACAATCACAGCTGATTCAAGTCTGGATTTCAGCTGATCCAAAGTAGTGCGCATGGTTTGGCTGTCTACACCTTCCAATCGTTTTACAAGTAAGCTGACTCCGTTAATTTTTTCCACTTCATTGGCCAGATCAGCACCTGATTTTTGTGCTTTCTCACTTTGTAATTTGGCAATTTCCTTTTCCAAACCTTTATTTTCAGTAATAAGCTGCCCCACTTTATCCAATAAACTATTTGTTGTGGTTTTTAACAAAGAAGCTAATTCATTCAGCATAAATTGTTGCTCATTCACCCATGCTAAAGCATAACGCCCTGTTACCATTTCGATACGTCTCACGCCACTGGCAATTCCGTATTCAGCAATAATTTTAAATAGACCAATATCACCTGTCCGTCGCGCGTGCGTACCACCACAAAGCTCTTTAGAAAATTCACCCATGGATAATACACGTACTTTATTAGTATATTTCTCTCCAAAAAGAGCTACTGCACCACTTTTTTTAGCAGAATCAATATCCATAACTCGAGTTACAACTTCATGATTGGCGCGAATTTGCTCATTGACCAAGGATTCAATTTCATTAATTTGTTCTGCGGTTAATGGTTCAAAATGAGAAAAGTCAAAGCGCGCACGTTCTGCATCAACCAACGAGCCTTTTTGCTGGACTTGTGGCCCAACTACCTTTTTTAAAGCAGCATGTAATAAATGAGTGGCCGTATGATTTAAACGAATCGCTTCTCGACGTTCATTATCTATTTGTGCCTTAACTAATTGATCTAAAGTTGCAGTACCTTCCACCACTTCGCCATAATGCACGATGGCTTGACCTTTTTTTTGCGTATCATCGACACGAAAACGAAAGCCCCTACTCGTTAATATTCCCTTATCCCCTACTTGACCGCCACTTTCTGCGTAAAAAGGCGTATGATCCAAAACTAAAGCGCCTTTCGTACCTTGACTTAAGGTTTGCACCTCACTTCCTTCGTGCAGTAAGGCAATAATTTTTGCCTCTGTTTCCTTTTTCTCATAGCCATGAAAATCAGATTGGTAGTCCAATTGAGCACTCGTACTATAATCCACACTGAACTGGCTGGCAGCTTGAGATTGTTCTCTTTGCTGTTGCATCAATTGATTAAAACCATCCATATCTACATAAAGCCCTTGCTCGCGCGCGATATCAGCAGTCAAATCAACCGGAAAGCCATAAGTGTCATACAGTTTAAATGCGATTTCTCCTGATATTTCATGGCCTCCAAGAGAATGCATTTGTTCTTGTAAGAGACGTAAACCTTGATCAAGAGTCCGAGCAAATTGATTTTCTTCTTGATTAAGAATTTTTTCTATATGCGCTTTAAATTGTATCAATTCAGGATATGCATCACCCATTACTTTGATTAAGGGGTCTACCAATTGCGAAAAAAATGGAGTGGGCAAGCCTAACTTATTACCATGCCGTACTGCTCTTCTTATAATTCTTCTTAATACATATCCTCGCCCTTCATTGCCTGGAATCACTCCATCGGCAATTAAAAACGCACAAGAACGAATATGATCGGCAATTACTTTTAAAGAAGTATGATTTAAATTGTCAATATTTCCAAGTTTTGCTGTAGATTGAATTAAATACTGGAAAATATCTGTTTCATAGTTGCTGTGCACGCCCTGCACTACTGCAGCGAGTCGCTCAAGTCCCATCCCTGTATCTACAGAAGGTTTAGGTAAAGGATGCAAATTCCCATCTTTATCCCGATTAAATTGCATAAATACCAGGTTCCAAATTTCTATATAGCGATCCCCATCTTCATCAGGGCTTCCTGGAGGGCCACCTGGAATTTCAGGGCCATGATCATAAAAGATTTCAGTGCAAGGACCACAAGGACCGGTATCCCCCATGGACCAAAAATTATCTTTTTCCCCACAACGCGAGAATCGTGCGGCCGAAACCTTCATTTCTTTTAACCAGATATCTTCTGCTTCTTGATCTTCTTTATAAACAGTCACCCACAAACGCTCTTCAGGTAAATGCAGAACTTGAGTTAAAAATTCCCAAGCAAATTTTATTGCTTCTCGCTTGAAATAATCTCCGAAACTAAAGTTGCCCAACATTTCAAAAAATGTATGGTGTCTTGCTGTATAACCCACATTCTCCAAGTCATTGTGTTTACCACCTGCACGTACACAACGTTGTGCAGTAACTGCCCGTCGGTAAGTACGTGTTTCAAGCCCTAAAAATAAATCCTTAAACTGCACCATACCTGCATTAGTAAACAATAAAGTAGGATCATTCGCAGGAACTAAGGAGCTGGATTCCACTAATTGATGACCACGTTGTGTGAAATAATCAAAGAATGCTTGTCTAATTTCAGAACTTTTCATTTATAATCAACACCAGTTTGAGTTAATTTTTAACTATAGCCTGGGTGCAGCGAAGCGGAGCCGCACTGCCATTGAGTTAAGGGATGAATGCTTTGCTCTACGTCCTGCGGCTTGTCCGCGGGATCCAAAGCCCCCCTCTCCATTCACTGGATCCTGCGAACAAGCCGCAGGACGTAGGAGTAAAGTCAAATTTCTAAACTCAATGGCAGTGCGACTCCGTATCACCTAGGCTACGATTGCATTTATATTTTTTCCAATTCTTTTTTTACTTGGGCAATGGTATCCATACCAAATCCGCGATACAGCAAAAACCGCTGTTGCTTTTGGAGTTCCTCAAAAGACAAATCAAATTGACCTTTGCTTTTTTTCTGCCAAACATCTAAAGCATAAGCCAACCAATTATCTTCCTCCTGCTGCAAGAACTGATGAATTAATTCCTTATCAACTCCTTTACTACTCAATTCCTGACTTATTTTCAAAGGCCCATAACCCTGGCGAATGCGTGAGCGACTGTATATTTCTACAAAACGATAATCATTTTGTAAATCCAAACGTTGGCATTCCTCCAGTGCATTTTTTATTTCTATTGGATTATATCCTTTTTGTTTTAATTTATCATAAAGCTCTACCCTGCTGTGCTCGCGCCTGGATAGGAGGCGCACAGCACTATCAAATGCTTTAGTCATCAATTGTCTCGAATTCATCGGCACTGGCTGATGCAAGCATAGGTAGTTTTTTCTCTAGGAGCTCAGCACGAATTTGCTGCTCAAGAACTGTTGCAACTTGAGGATTCTCCTTAAGGTATAAACGAACATTATCCTTACCTTGGCCAATTTTCTCTCCTTTATAACTGTACCAAGCACCAGATTTTTCAATCAAATTGAGTTGGACACCCAAGTTGATAATTTCACTTTCACGAGAAATACCTTCATTATAAAGAATGTCAAATTCAGTCATCTTGAATGGTGGAGCAACTTTATTCTTAACCACTTTAACGCGGGTTTCACTACCTAAAATTTCTTCGCCCTTTTTAATTGACCCAATGCGGCGGATATCCAAGCGCACAGAAGCATAGAATTTCAATGCATTACCACCAGTGGTTGTTTCAGGGCTACCAAACATCACACCAATTTTCATACGAATTTGGTTAATGAAAATGACTAGTGTATTGGATCGTTTAATATTGGCGGTCAATTTACGTAAAGCTTGTGACATGAGTCGAGCTTGTAAGCCAACATGGGAATCTCCCATTTCCCCTTCAATTTCTGCTTTAGGAGTCAATGCAGCAACAGAGTCCACAATAATTACATCTACAGCGGCTGAACGAACCAGCATATCGGTAATCTCCAGAGCTTGTTCCCCTGTATCTGGTTGAGAAACCAACAATTCGTCCACATTAACACCCAGTTTTTGTGCATAGCTAGGGTCTAAAGCATGTTCTGCATCAATAAATGCGGCAGTACCTCCCATTTTTTGACATTCTGCAATGACTTGTAAGGTCAAAGTAGTTTTACCAGAAGATTCGGGACCATAAATTTCCACAATACGTCCTTTAGGTAAACCACCAATTCCCAATGCGATATCCAATCCTAAAGATCCTGTTGAAATGGCTTCTATATCTCGGGATACATTGCTGTCTCCCATACGCATCACTGATCCTTTACCAAATTGACGTTCAATTTGCGAGAGGGCAGCTGATAATGCTTTTTGTTTATTTTCTTCCATAATATTTTCCAGGTAGTTAGAGTTATGCAAGGGTAAAATTATCACACAGATAGGAACAAGCAGCAAATTGATTCACCAGTTTAAAAGAGTTTTTTTGCACCCTAAAAATACCCTTTCACAACCAGATATTGATTATAATTTATTCTATATGGTAAAATATTGGAAAATTTATTTTAAATAGAAAATTTTATGCAAAGTAAAAATGAAAAACTATCACCATTTTCTGATGTACTATCTACTTCATTGTATGCAGCACGCGTAGTAATTAATATTTCTAATGCATCCAAGCATCTCTTTTTTCCTACACCAGAGGAATCGAGCATAAGCTTTACAGATCGCGGGCAACATGAATTTAAACGAAGAGCGTTAACGGTAGCAGAGGATTTAGACGCGATATCTTTCCAAAAATAAATAGCTCAAATACGCAGGTTTGGTGTTACTGTTAAATTATTTTTTATACATCACACACAATATTCATCAATTTTTAATGTAAGAAAGAATGCCTGATAAAGCTTCTTGGCATGCAGCCAAGCGTATGTCTTGTCGGTCTCCTGTGAACTGTTTCCTTAGTATTTTAGGCTCCCTGTCTCTAGCCGCCCAACCAAAACACACAGTCCCTACTGGCTTTTCAAGGCTACCTCCATCTGGGCCTGCAATACCAGTAACGGATACAGCAACATGTCCTGCGCTATGCTGTAAAGCACCAGTTGCCATAGCCTGTGCAACAGATTCACTGACTGCACCATATTTCTCAATTAATTGTTTAGGCACTGAGAGCTGCTCTTCTTTGGCTAGATTACTGTATGTAACAAATCCGCGCTCAAACCAGACTGAACTTCCAGCAATTTCAGTGAGATAACTTGCAATGAGTCCTCCAGTACATGATTCAGCCGTGACTAATTGCCAATTCTTCTTTTTTAGAATCGCGGAGATTTCTTTGATTAGTTTATCAAAAGAGCTCATGAGTATATGGATATGTAGAGATTATCCTGGGTTACAAGCCTAAGCCTTCACCCAGGTTAAAAGATATTATTGATTTTGAGTTTGATTTCCGCCAGCAGGTTGAGTTGGTGCTGGTTGTGTTGTAGTAGTGGTTTCCGTTGTTCCTGCAGTTGGTTGTTTGTTACCTTGCTCACCACATGCAGTTAACGCTAATGCTAATAAACCAGTTGCTGCAACTAAAGCGAAACGATTCATTTTATTCTCCCTATAAGTTTAATATTTTTTTTAAATCCCTTTAGATTCTAGCAAATAAATTTAAATTCAACCATGACCTGTTGATATTTCAATAAAAAAGTTGAAACATATAATGTTTTCTTACTTTAAAAACTCAAAAAATTAACAATCCAGCTAGAAAATACTCTATCATCACAATGTTGCTGTAATGATTTTAATCCCTGATCGGCCAACTCTTTACCCAGCTTGTTTTTACGGATCTTAATCAGTGCCTGGACATAATTTTTACTATACTCAGGATGACCTTGTACTGTGAACAGATTATCGCGAATTTGCAACATATAAAACGGACAGAAATCACTCGCAGCAAGCACTTCTGCTTCTGGCGGTAGAACAACAACTTGCTCCTGATGGCTAACGATTAGGTTAAGCGCTCCAAGGGGTGGAGCCATCCAAGATTTATGCTGAGTAATTTTATTTACCGACATTCCTATCCCCCAACCCTTGGGAGATTGAATCACCGTTCCTCCTAATGCCTTCGCAATAAGCTGATGACCAAAACAAATCCCTACGACTTTTTTTCTTCCTGCATGAAGACATCGGACCAATTCTTCAAGTGCAGTAATCCATGAAAAACCATCATTAACGCCATAGCGGCTCCCAGTAATAACATAAGCATCTTCGGTATCAATATGAGCTGGCAGTTCACCATGACACGCATCATAGACTGTAAATATCAAATTGGGGTCTACCTGATGCAGTAGTTTGATATACATCTCTGAATAAGTGCCATGCACAGTAATTAATTCTGGCATTACTTGATCACATTGTAATATTCCGATTTTCATGGTGGTCCCTATGGAGTTCCTTAAGGTGCTTCCACCAGTCTCATTCCCGCACACTTAGAATGATATAAATCATCCCCATGGATTGCAGCTATAAGAATACTTCCATATTGTTGCTGATTGAAAAGGATTGGATTGCTTTGTGCTGAAGGATCCTCGGTTGCCATTAGTGCAATACGTGTCACATATTGCTCATCAATGCCAATTTCATTCAAACGATGTTCAATACCTAATTCACGACGCAATTGGAGTATCCAATTGAGAAATCCATCAAATCCGTTGTCAATCTCCAAATAGGCCGCCAATCGCATTATTTTACGTTCAATCTCAGCTCGATTGGCTTGCAATACATAGGGCATTAAAATGGCATTTAATCGACCATGATGGGCATCGTAAATCGCTCCCAAGGGATGAGCAAGTGCATGCATAGCACCCAAACCACGCTGGAAAGCTGTTGCTCCCATTAGAGAAGCGACAAGCATTTGTGTTCTGGAGTTTATATCATTTCCATTTTGCATTACTCGTGGTAAATGTTCTTTTATTAAACGTATCCCTTCAAGAGCAATTCCCTCCGCCAAAGGATGATAGCCGGGAGCAGAATAAGCTTCCAAACAATGAGATAATGCATCCATACCTGTTGCTGCCGTAATATTCGGAGGTAAAGCAACGGTCAATTCTGGATCTAAAATAACCATGGCAGGCAACATTTTGGGGTGAAAAATGATCTTTTTACGCTGTTGTTGCATATCGGTAATAACCGAAGCGCGCCCCACCTCTGAACCAGTACCCGCGGTACTTGGTAATGCGATAACAGGAGCTATACCAGCACCATTCACTCGCCGCCAATTATCTCCTATATCTTCAAAATCCCATAAGGAACAATTTTGTCCAACCATCAATGCAATAGCCTTACCTGCATCAAGAGCAGAACCACCGCCCATGGCAATGATTCCATCATGTTGCCCTTTTCGGTAAATATCTACGCCTGCCATAACATTTTCACCCGTTGGATTTGCTTTTACAGCAGCAAATAAAGCAATAAGCAAACCCGCATCACAACAATTCTTCAATGCAGATTCAATCATGGGTAATTTTGCAAGGTTACTGTCTGTGACTAACAATGGTGATTTCATTCCCAATGTATGGCAGGCATCAACAAGTTCACGAACACGCCCTGCCCCTACCTTTATCGAGGTGGGATAGTTCCAATTGGCCGTTAATGATAATGTGCTCATTTGTAAATTCCTTTTTAATCGATCATTTTTACATGAAAAGATTTGGGTCTGGTCAGTGCATCATACCCTATAGAAGAGAGTGTACAGCCACGCCCAGAGTTTTTAATGCCAGTCCAAGCCAAGGCAGGATCGAGATAATCACAACGATTAATAAAAAATGTTCCGGTATGAAGTTGCTCACCAATAGCGATTCCTTGATCTATATTTTGGGTAAAAACAGCCGCAGTTAATCCATAGTTACTGTCATTCATTAATGCAATCGCTTCATCATCGCTGTCAACAGACATGATACCAACCACTGGCCCAAATGTTTCTTCCGTCATCACCCGCATTTTATGGTTTACTTCCGTTAAAATCTGGGGAGCCATATAGGCAGACCCTGGTTGATCCATGACAAAATCTCGACTGTCGATATGTGCTACAGCACCCTGAGCCAAGGCTTCTTGAATCTGTACACGAACAAACTCAGCAGAAGATGGGCGAACAAGTGGTCCTAAAGTTGTTTCCGGTTCATCAGGACGTCCAAGTTTATAGCGTTTAACAAACGCAACTGCCTTGTTGACAAAATGATTATAAACATTCTTATGTACGTAAATACGCTCAATTCCGCAACAGGATTGCCCTGAATTAAAGAAAGCTCCATCCATAAGCGTATCAACCGCGTTATCAATATCTGCATCAAAACGAACATAAGCAGGATCTTTTCCTCCAAGCTCTAGTCCTATATTCAAAAAACGCCCAGCTGTTACTCGCTCAATCATTTCCCCACCAGCAACAGAACCTGTAAAAGCAACATGATTTATTGCTGAGTGACCCAGGATTTCTTCCGTATCAGAATGCGTCAGATGTAAATACTGGAAAACCCCTTGTGGAAGGTTTGCTTCCCTAAATGCCTGAGCGAACCGTTCCGCGACAAGTGGTGTTTGCGCTGAATGTTTCAGCAATACTACATTTCCAGCCATGAGGGCTGGGATAATCGCATTCACTGCAGTGAGATAAGGATAATTCCAGGGAGCAATTACTAAGGTGAGTCCTAATGGCTCACGTTTGATGTAACGAATAAAGCCCGGTTTTTCAGGTAGCCTGATCGGAGCAAGTGCAGCACTTGCGACAGCAATCATATAACGAGCCCGTTCTTCAAGGCCGTTAATTTCTCCGGCGGCATAACGAATTGGTCTTCCCATTTGCCAGCAAAGTTCGCTGGCAATCTCCTCCTTATTGGCAACCAGAACATCTACCGCTGCAGTACAATAATTCGCTCGCTCAGTTATAGTGGTCATAGCCCACTGTTTTTTTGCAGCTACTGCTTTATCCAATGCACCTTGAGTCTCATGGTTATTGGCAAAAGCACGCTCCACATAAAGCGAATTATCTATAGGCGAATAGGTCTTTAATGTATCGTTCATAATCTGGAAAATCCGGTTAAATAATTTCAAAGTAACGATCCAACTCCCAATCCGTAATATGGCGGCGAAATTCTCGCTCTTCCCATTCACGAGAAGCAGCAAAATGATCAACAAATGGATCACCAAATAAAGAACGAGCAGCCTTTGACTCCTTAAGGCGAGTAGCTGCTTCCCACAGGGTACGCGGCAATGCAAGCTCTTCTTCATGAGGTTGTGCGTAGGAGTTGCCTTTAATTTCCGGGTATGGCTCCAGTTTATGTTCAATTCCATAAAGGCCAGAACCTAAAGCTGCTGCCAAAGCCAAATAAGGATTCGAATCGGCGGATCCCAAACGATACTCAACGCGCTGCGATTTATCACTTCCCGGGATAACACGTAGCGCCGTAGTACGATTTTCTACCCCCCACGTCGCATCAGTTGGCGCCCAGAATCCTGGAATCAAGCGAGAGAAACTGTTCACGGTAGGTGAGACCATTGCCAAAAACTCGGGCATGAGTTTCTGTTGACCTGCCACAAAATGCCGCTGAATTTCACTCATATTATGTTGCATTGAAGAGTCATAAAAAGCGCTTCTCATATCATTTTTATAGCGTAAGGAGAGATGAATATGTCCACTTTGGCCAGGATAATGCGGCGACCATTTGGCCATAAATGTTGCCATCATCTTGTTGCGCTGCGCTAAGATCTTCATGAATGTTTTAAATAACGCGGCCTTATCGCCCGCTTCTATGGCTTTATCTACAGCGATTGCTGCTTCAATTACTCCCGGGCCTGTTTCTGCATGCAACCCTTCAATAGGAAAATCCATAACCTCGCTCATATTGAGGATCTGATGATATAAGTCCGCATGAACTGTATTGCGAATCATTGAATAACCAAAAAAATCAGGTGTCATGGGTTTTAAATCACGAAAACCTTTAGAACGTATACTGTCAGGAGTCTCGTCAAACATAAAGAACTCATATTCCAATGCGGCATAAACATCAAATCCCATTGAATCAGCTTTTTGCACAACTCGACGAAGTAATGACCTGGGACATAACGCTTCAGCCTCTCCAGCAAATTCAGCCATAAATAACAGTTGATTTTCTTCAAAAACAAGATCACGACACGTTTCTGGAAGAACGCGCACTAAAGTATCAGGGTAACCAGTATGCCAACCTGTATATTTCCCATTATCATACAGTTTATCTTTGGAGTCCCATCCCAAGATCACATCACAAAAAGAAAAACCATTGTCCAGAGCCGAGAAAAATTTATTACGGCTCATATATTTTCCAAGCATCACCCCATCCATATCAAATAAACCAACCTTGATATGGGCCAGATTACGCTCCTCGATAATTTGCTTTGCTGCCTCAACAGTCTTAACATCCTTTGGAGTTAACATAGCATTTCCTTTGCCTATTCGTTATGAGTCAAGATTTCTTTTCAAACACGCTGCGACGAGAAGAGAGCGAGGAGAAACGAAGCACAGACCGCAGTGTACCCGTCAGATTCGAGCACCGCATCGACAAGCACATCTCCACCCCAGTAAAATTTGGAAAGAAGTCCATTGATAATATCCCAGATTCTATTCTTTAATCCAGGGGTATTTATTGAAGTTGAAGCGACAAATCCTTTCAAAATTAATTGCATAACTATTTCTCTATATGCTAAGGTTTTTTCATGATATATGGACGCATTACCCAAGAATAAAAATTACATCATGCCAGACTACTTTGTTGATGATCTTCCCCAATCACTCCATGATTTTCTTCATAAAAATGATTTGAATTATCGCCAATCTCTTACTCCCATTCCTTTATTTGATCCACAAAAGACAAGTGTCTGGACCTGTGAACAAAAAAAGATTTTCGCATCTATTTTTTATCATTTAAGAGGTCATTTCATTAATTTTGTATGGTTCATTGCTAATTTTGCCAGTAATGAATTAACAAAAAAAATAATTCTTGAAAATATTCATGAGGAATTGGGAATAGGAAGTCGATTTTCTCATGAAATGCTCTTTGAACGTTTTGCAAAAGAGTGTGATGTAGATATTCATGATGAAATCATTAATGAAACACACTATGTTCCTTTTGCAAAAAATTTCAATAAAGCTCACTTGCAATGGCTGTCAGAGCATGATGAAGAAGAAAGAATAGCCGCTTTTGCTGCTTATGAGCGTCTTGATAATCTGGATTATCCCTATTTGCTTCAAATGGCGGACTCAATTAATTTATCATCACCTGCAAAAACTTTTTTTAAGGTACATGCGTATGTAACCCATTTTGATTCCACCCTGGAATTAATTCAGCCTATATGGGAAAAAACTCCACATAAAATAATTCGAGCCTTTCACTTCATTTATACACATCAACTTCAGATGTGGTGTAATTTGTCCCAGCAACTATTCACTTTAGCAACTGCTCCAACAGCACATGACCACATCTAATTTATGAATATAAAGCAACTCTTTTTGCTTACTTGCCGTACTTTATGCAAGACATGCAATTGCTCTGTAAAAGGCTACCCCCTGCCTACATCCCGCTTGTCAGCGGATCCCAAAGTACAATTGCAAGCTTGATTTAATCAATTTTAGGAAATTTCACAATAAAATGAGCAAACTCATTTAATTTACCCTTACAAAAGATATCGCCCCCTGCATCTTGCATGAGTAATTTACAATAAGCCAGTCCTAATCCAGTACCGTCTTTACGCTCAGAATAAAAACTCTCAAAAACCTTTTCAAAGTTTTTGGAATACAATCCCCTGGCAGTATCTCTGACATGCAGATAATTAAAATTGTCTTTCTCGGAACCAATTTCCAACCAAATTGAAATGATTCCTTTTCCCATTTCTTCAATATATTCAAGACTGTTTTTTAATAAATTCCAGAGTAAATTCTTAAATGCCAATTCCTCTAACCAAATTGAAAAATTATTTTCATTACTGACCTGTATCAGTGACTTCTGGGTTTCTTTTAAAGGATAATCATCCAGGGAACGTTCAATTAAATTTTTGATGGAATAAATAGTAAAGTTTCTCGTATTGAATTTATTATGTTTGATATTGCTCAACTGCATACTAATGAGACGATTACTTGTTTCTATTCCACGAGTAATTTTATTTAAGCTTTCTTGTAAATCTTTTCGTATCTCAGAGTTTTTAATTTTTTTCAGCATAATTTCTTGTAACTCAGCCTGCAAATAAATACTTGCTAATGGTGTACGCAGATCATGGGCGATGCTACTTGCTAACATTCGCATTCCCGAAAGTCGTCCCGCAGTGATAATTTCCCTATCCCGAGCAAACAAAGCGCCAATCATTATTGCAGCAATAAAAGTAACAGATAAACTAAACAGGGATATATTTCCAGGAATGTATTCAATCATTTGATGCGATGAAAAATAAGAGAACACCGCCAGGCCGCATCCCAAAAAAGTCAGTACTAAAGTGCCCCGAACACTAGTTACCAATAAAAGGAAAAAAATAGCGGAAACACAATTCATTAACCATAAAGTAGAGCAATGATTAATTAATGTTAAATAGCAAAAAAAATAAGGTAAACAAAATAATAAAACCGCATACCAGAAAATAGGCAAAAACTTTAACAATGCTTGTGGCCAAAACCGATTCGCGGCCAAACTGGCACAGAGAAAAGCAGCAACAAGTCTTAAGAAAAATTCCTCACTCATTTGAAAACTTTCGAGTTTCCAAAATACTCCAAAGAGCGGGTAATTAATCATCATCACTATGCCAAACAGCGTAATTTGATGACTTGCATCCTCCGTTTGTTTTACCAAGTATTGGTAAATAATAAATAATCCCTCTTTTAGCAACTTCATTGTAACTAAACTCATCAATTTTTAACCGATTAAGAATATCACATCTAAATCATTTTTGATGAATATAAATTTTATCTACTCTACCTTAAGTGATTTTGCTAAAATTGCCGCAATTTCAACTCAAGAAAATACATCATGACCACTTCTCATACACCAATGATGCAACAGTATTTACGCATTAAATCAGAATACCCTGATATGCTTCTGCTTTATCGTATGGGTGATTTTTATGAATTATTCTTTGATGATGCCAAACGTGCAGCCCAATTATTGGATCTTACTTTGACCCATCGCGGCCAATCTGCTGACAAACCTATTCCCATGGCAGGCGTGCCTTATCATGCGGTGGAAAATTATCTGGCTCGATTAATCAAAAAAGGCGAGTCAGTGGCTATTTGTGAACAAATAGGAGACCCTGCAACAAGCAAAGGGCCTGTAGAGCGTCAGGTTACTCGCATTATCACTCCAGGAACAGTGACTGATGAAGCACTTTTGGATGCAAAAAAAGATAATTTATTGCTGGCTATTCACTACCAAAAACAAAAAATTGGTCTTGCGTGGGTTGAACTGAGCAGCGGACGTTTTCATTTATTGGAATTAACAGAAGTAAATCAGCTTAGTGCAGAGCTTATGAGACTGCAGCCCGCTGAATTACTCTTACAAGAAGAATCTTCTTTGGAAGAATATTGCGTCAATTTTCCAATCAAGCTGAGACCTGGTTGGGAGTTTTGTTTTGACGATGCAAAAAAACGTCTATGTGATCAATTTTCAGTCAATGATCTTTCTGCTTTTGGTGAGCAAGATCATCCTACTGCTTTAGTTGCAGCAGGTGCTTTATTGAGCTACTTACAGGCGACACAAAAACAAGCTCTTCCTCATTTAACCACAATGACCCTTGAGCATGCCCATGATTACTTACAACTGGATGCCTCAACACAGAAGCACTTGGAAATATTCGAAAATATGAGCGGCAACCATGAAAACAGCTTATTATCTCTGCTGGATAAAACTGCCTGTTCCATGGGCAGTCGTTTACTGAAACGGTGGTTGGGAAGACCACTCAAACAACATGCTCAAATCATGGCGCGTCAACAGGCCATAAAGGAAATTATCCATCTACAACACGATGTATCCATCCATGAACTGCTGAGACAGGTATGTGATGTAGAGCGAATTGTGTCACGCATTGCTCTAAAATCAGCACGCCCACGCGATTTAGTTGCTTTAAGTCATACTTTAGCTTTACTTCCTGAGCTAAACGTCGTACTTACTCACAACAAAAGCGAACTTCTAGTGAAGTTAAAAAAACACATTAAGCCGCTACCTGCATTGCAGCAGCTGCTTGCATCGGCAATTATAGAAAATCCCCCTGTATTGATTCGTGATGGTGGCGTCATAGCTCCTGGCTTTGATGAAGAGCTTGATGAATTAAGACTACTTAGTACGCGAGCCAATGATAAACTCATCCACTTAGAACAAGAAGAAAAACAAAAAACTGGATTATCTACTCTAAAATTCGGTTTCAATAACGTACAAGGTTATTATATTGAACTTTCTAAAACTCAGGCAGAAAAAGCGCCTCCGCATTACCACAGAAAGCAAACTTTAAAAAATGTGGAACGTTATATCACGCCAGAATTGAAACAATTTGAAGAGAAAGTATTATCAGCCCAAGTAAAGGCCTTGGCACGTGAAAAATGGCTCTATGAAAATTTACTGGTAGAAATTCAGCAAAATATAAATGAATTGACACAATTAGCCCAAGCATTAGCGAAATTAGATGTGTTAACAACTCTTGCAGAGCGAGCTCAAAGTTTCAATTGGTGCTGCCCAAACCTAGTATCTGAATCACAGATTTCCATTGAGGCAGGCCGTCATCCAGTAATTGAACATTTGCTGCAGGAGCGTTTTATCGCCAATGACTTACAGCTCAACCCGTCGCAAAATATATTGCTCATTACCGGCCCCAACATGGGCGGTAAATCGACGTATATGCGGCAAACTGCTTTAATTGTCCTTCTAGCTCATATTGGCAGCTTTGTCCCCGCTCAATCGGTAACTTTAGGACCTATTGATAGAATTTTTACTCGTATTGGTGCGAGTGACGATCTGGCCTCTGGACGTTCAACCTTTATGGTGGAAATGACTGAAACAGCACAAATTCTAAGACAGGCAACACATGAAAGCTTGGTTTTAATTGATGAAATCGGACGTGGTACCAGCACTTATGATGGCATGGCTCTGGCCTATGCAAGCTGTACTTATCTTGCAACAACCATTAAGGCGTATACTTTGTTTTCTACGCACTATTTTGAATTAACTCATCTTCCGGAACAATGGCCATGTATTCGAAATGTCCATTTACAAGCATCATTGGATAGTGGGCGGATCATCTTTTTATATCGGGTAGAACCAGGACATGCAAATCGAAGTTATGGATTGGAAGTAGCAGAGCTTGCAGGTATACCCGCGGAGGTTTTAAAAATTGCTCATACTCATTTAAATCACATACAAGTCACAACACCAGCTTCCCAAAGACGCCCAGAAGCGCAAGTGCCTACCCAACAATCACCTATTTTACATGAACTAGCGCAGCTTGATCCGGATAGACTGACTGCTCGAGAAGCACTTGATTTAATTTATCGGTTCAAAAGTATGGTAAAAAATTAATGTCATAATTCATTCGAACAGGATACATTCCTTGAGCCAATATCATTTTCTCAGCTAAATCATTTTATTTTGGGCAGTGGCTGGATCAACTCCGTCAAATGAAAACTTATTTTACATATTGAATCGAAAATAACAATAATGATGATTATATTTACTTTTATATTACCTAGCCCTTCCTCTCGATTAAGTGTATATTCTCAAAATGTTTTCTGATGCAGATAGGGACATTTTTGGTGGAAAAAGTACTGAGACTATCATGAAAAAACTAATCTATCTGATACTTCTCATTACCTGTTTTGCGTTATTCGCTCAAGATAATGCCCCAGTATCCATTACAATTTATGGAGTTTCCGGAAAAGTCGAAGCCAACGTTGAAAAACGTTTGAATGAATTACAAAAATTAAAACCTCTTGCCCAATTCAGTCAGGAGGAATTGCAAGAACAAGTTATTCAGGCAGTCCAGCCTTTCGGCTATTTTAAAGCCGAGGCTACTGTACGCAGGCCTGGTGCGCGGCAGTTGACTGTCATAATCCATGCTGGCCCTCAAATCATGATTTCGCAACTTAAAATAGAACTTATTGGTGAAGGAGCACGCAACCTTATCCTTCGTGATGCAATAAAAAATATACCATTAATGCAAGGTACTCCTCTCTTCACAGAAGAATATGAACGAACAAAACTAAAACTTCTCGACTCAGCAGAAAGTCAAGGTTACATGCGTGCTGGATTTAAGAAAAGTGAAATTTTAATTGATGAAGAAAACTACACGGCAGAAATTACACTGATTCTTGATACTGGACCTCTTTATTATTTTGGGCAAATACAATTTAATCCTACATACATTGATCCTAAGTTACTGCATCGTTTTGTACCCTTTCATCCAGGACAAATCTATTCCGGAGATAAAATACTTCAGTTAAATAATGATTTATCAAATAGCGGTTATTTTAGTTCTGTACTTGTTAAACCACAAGTTACTGAAAACCCAACTGTTCCAGTGCAAATCTATACTGAACCTGCATCCAAATATTCTTACACTCTTGGTGCCGGATATGGAACAGATACGGGAGTTCGTGGCCGAGCTGCATTGCATGTTGTACCAGTCAATCGCCAAGGACATAAATTCAACCTAATGGCTCAAGGATCTTTTGTTCAAAATGCATTACAAGCCCAATATGTTGTTCCCGGTAAAAATCCTGTCAATGATCAATATACTCTTACAGGAAATTTTTCGAATTTAAATTACACTGCAGGGTACAGTAATTCATATCTTGTCTCCCTGGCCCAACAACATCGGGTAACCAATTATCAACGTGTACTCTCTATAAATACACTTTATGAAGGATTTCATTATTCGCTTCAGGAAAATACAAAGCAATTTCTACTTTATCCCAAAGCAAGTTTAACGTTTAGCAAAACCCAGGCTTTACTTTTTTCTCCCTCCGGATATAACATTACGGTCAATGGTCTTGCTGCAAGCAGAGCCCTTCTGTCTACTATTAATTTTGCTCAGGCTTCCTTGGATATAAAAGCTGCGATGCGAATAGAACCGCTACGTTTACGCCTTTACGGGCATGCAATTCAAGGTGTTACTGCAATCAATAATATTAATCAACAACCCGTATCACTTGCATTGCTTTTGGGAGGAATGGATAATTTAAAAGCATTTGGCTTTAATTCAATAGGTCCAGGCAGAATACTTAGTTATGGTGGTTTTGAAATTCAAAAGGAAACCAAAAAAAATTGGTATCTGATTGCATTTTATGACGCAGGAGCAGTTTACAATCCAGCCCCTTTAACAGCTTATTATGATGCAGGTGGTGGTTTAATGTGGGTTTCACCTATAGGTCCAATCAAAGTAGGATTGGCTCAGACAATTAATAATCGATGGCAACGTGACGGAAATAACCCACGTTTGGTGATCAGCATGGGGCCCGATTTATGAAGCGAATTCTCATAAAAATTCTGCGCGTGTTCGTTAAAACACTTTATATAAGCTCTTTATTCCTTATTTTACTTGCAGGAATAGTCTTATTTTTACTGGATACAAAGCCAGGACTGCATGCTCTTATCCAATTCAGCCGTCTATACCTTCCTGGCACGCTAAAAATTCAGCAACTTGAAGGTAGCCTATTAAATCACTTTACTCTGAATGGAGTTGAATACCAAGATAAATCCCTTAAAATAAAAATAGAACAATTGGAGGTACAATGGAAACCTCATTCGTTGCGAGAAAGCCAATTAGTGACCGCTCAATGGCGAGGTCTGCAATGGAATGCAGCAAAAGATAAAAAAATCATAGACAGTGAAAAAGGAACAATCACCGCAACCGGTATTTTACCAAATATACAAATCAGCATGCACTCACAAATAACTACTCTCCCCAAAGATCAGTGGTTAATGGATGCAAAAATTCGCGGAACTTTGCCTTGGCAGTGGACTTTTAATGCCACTCTAATCCAGCCTCAGAATACTTCTGCTCAGCATGCTCGTTTGTATACTAAATTATCCACCCATGGCGAGATTACCGCTAAAAATCAAGGCAATTTATTGTTGACCATAAGTCCTGGCTTTTATCATCCCCCTAATGATGACCCTTTTCCAAATGTTCAATTCAAGGGCGGGTCTTTAAAGATCATCCTTTCACCAGAACAGCTTAAAGGCTCCGGCATTTTGGCAATTGATGAAAATAAAAATTTAAAACTGCAATTTAACCTGCCTAAATTCACTCTTGATGCTGGCTTAAAGGACGACCAAGTAATAAATAGTGAATTATCTTTGGAATTAAGTTCTCTCAGTTTTTTGCAAAAAATTAGCCCTGAAATTGACAAGCTCAAGGGACAATTGATTGCTTCATTAAAAGTAAATGGTACTTTGAATAAAAGAAAAATAGAAAGTCATTTGATACTTAATAAAGCAAGTCTTTCTTTACCTAAACTGGGTCTTAATATCAATACCCTCGAAATGAACGTACGCGGCAATGAACACTCTTGGGAAGCAACAGGTTCAGCAGCATCAGCTGGCCATCATTTATCGCTCGCCGGAAAAGGAAGCTTAAGCTCTCAATTTACAGGAGATTTCACTCTTGAAGGGAATGATTTTCCGTTGGTTCAAACCAGTGAATATAAGATTCACATTTCCCCAAAACTCAACCTACATGTAACACCAAACCTGCAATCCCTTTCTGGTACCATTTTGGTTCCTTATGCTGAAATTAAACCTCGCTCATTCAACAACAGCATTTCTTTACCTGATGATGTGGTTTATAAACGTAAAGAAAAAACATCTCCTTCATTTACTTTGATTAACAATATGGATATTGATCTCGAGATGGGGAAAGAAGTTGCAGTCAATATAAAAGGATTACAGGGGCATTTAGAGGGAACACTGAATATCAAACAACAACAAAGCACAATCAATGCATATGGCGAATTATCAGTTCGAGATGGTACTTATAAAGCCTATGGACAGAACTTAGCAATACAACAGGGGCAATTAATCTTTGGCGGATCCATGAGTAATCCTGAAATTAACATACGTGCAGCAAAAAAAATTAGAACTACCTCAACTACTTTCGCCACCTCAAGTCAACTTTTGGATTTTAATAGCACAAATCTACAAAATATTAATTACGGAGAAACACTGATTTTAGGCGTAGAAGTCAGCGGTCGATTGGCTCGCCCTAAAATTCAATTATTTTCCGAGCCTGCAACCTTTTCTCAAGCGGATATCCTTTCCCTGCTTGTCCTTGGCCGTCCGGCAAACCAAGCAGATAAAGCAGGAGGACAATTGCTTCTCGCAGCTATATCTTCTATGAATCTAGGAAGTGACACAAAAAGTCTCCAACTCTTAGAGCAACTCAAACAAACTGCAGGCATAGATTTTAATATACAAACGAATACAAACTACAATCAAATAACCAATACCACGAGTGATACTACTTCTTTTATGGTAGGAAAATCACTTTCAAAACGTCTTTATTTAAGTTATAACATTGGCCTATCACAAACGGATACAAATATGTTGACCCTCAGATACTTACTCAACAAGTTTTTTAGTATTCAAGTAAGTAATAGTGATACAAGTAGCGCTATTGATTTTTTGTATACCTCAAATAAAAAAATTAAAAAAAGAAAACGTTCAAAGCCGCCAAGGTGAAGATAAAGCCCTGGTATTGGATAGTTATCTCTCAGTTAAAGCGCTGTATTCACTCAAACTACAGGGTTTGTGTTAAAATATCTCGGATACGATTTGGGCTCTTCGCCCCTTCTGACCGTACAGTGTGATGACATAACAGGATTAATTTAATGACCGATTACAACATACCATTAAGGTTAACTCGTTTAAGAAGTAGTGCCATGTCTCGTGCTTTAGTTAAAGAAACACGCTTACATCCGCAACAATTCATTGCTCCTTTATTTATCAGTGAATTACTTAATGAACCCCAAGAAATAAGCGCAATGCCCGGTCAATTTCAATTAAGTCTCGATTGTATTCCGAATGAAATTGAATTACTCACTTCCTTGGGCATTCCCGCGGTACTTTTATTTGGGATCCCTAAATATAAAGATGCGTATGGTAGTGAATCATTTAATCATGAAGGAATTATTCAAAAAGCGATAAAAGCAATTCGTGCTGTAAATAGGGATATCCTAATTATTACCGATCTTTGTTTTTGTGAATACACGGATCATGGTCATTGTGGGGTGCTCGCAGGAGAATGCATTGATACCGACAAGACCTTAGCTTTTCTTGCAAAACAAGCTCTAAGTCATGCGCAAGCTGGTGCAGATTGGGTCGCTCCTAGTGGAATGACTGATGGAATGGTGAGTGTGATTCGCGAGGCTCTAGATACTAAAGGATATCAGCATATCCCTATATTAAGCTACAGCGCCAAATACTGCTCCTGCCTTTATGGACCTTTTAGAGAAGCAGCTCAAGGAGCTCCAAAATTTGGTGATCGTAAAGCCTATCAAATGGATCCTGCAAATAGTGCTGAAGCCCTAAGAGAAACAGCTCTGGACATTGAGGAAGGTGCCGATATGATCATGGTAAAACCTGCCGGATTTTACCTGGATATTATAGCGAAACTAAAACAACATTTCCCAGAGGTGCCTCTTTGTGCTTATCAGGTAAGCGGTGAATATTCGATGATTAAGATCGCTGCTCAAAACCAGCTTATCAATGAAGAGCAGGCCATAATAGAGAGTTTGGTTGCGATAAAACGTGCTGGAGCAGATTTTATTATTTCTTACTTTGCCAAAGATATCGCACGTTTATTGAGTCAGAAATCATAAACATATAAGCATATTAGCTAAAAACACTTATTCTCTAAATAGAAACAAGTACGGCCTGAGTTAATCTCCAGTCTTGAGCTTGTTTTTATTATCTGAGGGAAAATAGACTCCTTTCCAAAAATATTGCTTAAGACTAATGTAATAGACACTAAGTTATTTTGCGATATACTCTTGGGTGCGTTTTAAAGATGTAAAAAATCCGATTGGTTAAGAGCAGTTACTTTTCACTAACTTTAGTGGAGATATTAACTTCTAACGAATCACTTATAATTAAATGGAGAAAAAGATATAATGAATTTAATATTTAAAGGTTTTTCAGTAGTAACTTTAGGTTTAAGTGCTGTAACAGCTTTTGCAAGTCCTGTTTATTTAATCACCCATAACAATACTTCTGTAGAATCAAATGCATATATTGCCGGCGTCCCTTCTGCATACCCAACTGCCGCCAATTCAACGCAAAAAGTTTATTGGAATCTCGTAAAATTGGCCTGCTATGGACATACAACTGGTAAACAGTGTTCTGCAGTAATTAAAATGGCTACTAATACAGCTAATCCCATAGAAGTTGGGGAAGTTCATATGGATCTTGATACTGGTGATATCAATCCAAAATATTTATCAAAGAACGGATATACCCTTTTTGTAAATGGCCTAGGTGAAGCCACCATTATCAAAAATTAATTATTTTCATTTATATCAGTTAGGAGGCGAGTTTCGCCTCCATCAAACGTCTAAGTTAATCCATATTAACAAAAATCAGTAACCATTCATCTACTTAGTTATTTGCAACAGGTATGAACAGCTACAAATAAAAAAGCCACTTGAAGTGGCTTTTATCCATCAGAATCATTTCTAAAATAATTATTTAGTAGGTACTTCAGGAACTTTATCAATAATCCATGTCAATTGAGCGCCCACAAGATCAGCAGCAAAATGACCGTCGTTAGCATTCACATTGTATATAGCGGTTTGTGAAAGAGCCTGGACAGAATCCACATCTGGCTTACCTCCAGCAAATAAATGAGTGTATCCTACATCGATACCAACAGTGGGACGCCATTGATAATGGGCGCCAACAGCAATTGCCCAACGATCAATATCAGGTAAACGAACGTTTCTATCCGTATCATTTGTTGGCGTCTGATCATAACCACCACCTATACGCAACATAAGTTTTGAATTTACATGGTAATTGGCCCCAAGGGCAACACGCCAGGAATCATGATAGTTTTGAGGCACAGCACTATTAATATTGGCTTGTGTCACATTAAAAAGTGGTGGGGAGCCAATACTGGGTACTGCAACATTATTTAATTGAATTACTTTAAAAACACCCCAACCTGTATAAACAACAGATCCTAATAAAGCCAATCTCTCATTGATATCCTGATAAGCACTTAATGTAAGTACATCTGGGAATTCTTGTGGATCACTAAATAAGTCATTATTTATACGGGTTGTTGAAGGAGGTAATACCGGGAAAATCAGATTAAAATCGTTATTCGCCAATATTCCAGTCAAGCGGCTATGGCCGTAGAAAACATGTCTTATTCTGGATTGATAATTAAGACCTATGCGGGTGTGATTATCATTAAATATTCCCATCACCCCAACATGGAAACCAACTCCATAAGATTTTGCTTTGTTGTAACTTAAAGTGTCAACAAGCGCAGGATCTTCCCCAAGAATTTGAAATAAAGTGGGAGCGCCAATCATTTGATTAAATTTAGCACGAGACCATTGAATATCAAGGCCGGCCCCCAATGCAAAATGCTCCGTGAGTCGAGTACCTAATTCTGGCGAAACATCCATAGTCAAAATTTCGGTATATGTCGCTGAATAACGTACAGGAGAATCAGGAGCCCAATCAGTAGACAAACCATATGGGGCAGTAATACTTAGACCAAAAGTAGTACGCTCACCTATGGGAAGAGCATAATGAAATGAAGGAACAAACGCATTGTAACTTCCATCTACACCGTCTAAATCTTGTACGTAATTAACGGAAGTAGCACCACTACGAGTAGTAAAAGTACTTGTGCCGTCCAGTTTCAGAGTAGGAAATATGCCAATACCCCCAAACACTACTTGCTGCTCACGAAGTAAGGCTAAACCGGCAGGGTTATACCAACCTGTTGATGCATCAGCTGCTTCAGCTGCAGAACCAGCAGCATAGTTACCAACTGCATATCCAGCGCCCTCTCCGTATAAAGAGAATCCTGCTGCATGAACTCCACTTGCAGCCAGAACACTAATAACAGCCGCGCTAACTAGTGTCCTTAAAGGTTTGTGCATATTTTTCACTCCTTACTCCTCAAGTATCAAACTTCAAAAAATTGATAAAATACGTCCGCTAGATAGCGAGTGTACCTTGTTTTCAAATCATTAAAAACACCTTAAAAATACTTTTTTCTTATTTATATTCAACAAGTAATGAATATTAGCCCATAATGATCTAATTAAGTCCATCATGATTAATTAATAAAAAAATAACTGATAAATATTTAATTCAAAACATTTAGACTTGTACACCTACTCCCGTCCATGCTAATGTGTTTTAATTTTGTGCGGAAATGAATCATGCGACAAATAGTAACTAAATTCGGCGGCACCAGCGTTTCAACTCGTAACACTTGGAATAATATTGCTTCCATAACTAAAAAACATATGAGCGCTGGGGTCCAGCCCGTTATCGTATGCTCCGCGCTAACGCAAATTTCTAACAAACTTGAAAAAGCCATTGAGGCTGCATTAATCAATGAGCACCAGAGCATCCTTGCTGACATTCGTCATGGGCATGTTAATCTTGCTGAACAGCTGGAAGTAGATTCTGAATTAGTTGCCAAAGATTTGTTGCAATTAGAGCAGTGGCTCACTGGCATTGCCTTATTAAAACAAGCCCCTGCGAAAACGCATGCAGAAATTTTAAGTATGGGCGAACTTATGATGACTCGCCTAGGCCATGCATTTCTCGAAAAAGAAGGAATCCATTGTAAATGGTATGATGCACGTGAACTTTTAACCAGTACACCATTTCCTGATGGGGTGTCTGCAAATTATCTGTCTGCTCGTTGTGAGAGTGAACATGATCCTGAGTTAGTTGAACAATTTATCTCGAGCGGTGCCCAAGCCATTATTACTCAAGGTTTTTTTGCTGCAAATCCTCAAGGCGAAACTGTTTTGTTAGGCCGTGGTGGCTCTGATACTTCGGCTGCTTTACTTGCTGGTAAGCTCCAAGCCTCATCTTGTGAAATCTGGACTGATGTTCCTGGAATTTATACTGCGAATCCTCATCAATTGCCACAAGCACGTTTATTAAAAAAATTAAATTATGATGAAGCCCAGGAAATTGCGACAATGGGAGCTAAAGTATTGCATCCCAATTGCATCCCCCCTGTTCGACGTGCCAATATTCCAATGTCGGTCAAATTTACACAAATGCCAGAACACTCGGGAACACTCATTACTAAAGATATTGATGAAACTGCACCATTAATTAAATCGATTCAAATCAAAAACAGTATTTTATTGATTTCTATAGATACCTTGCACATGTGGCAACAAGTTGGTTTTTTATCTGATGTATTTACAGCCTTCAAACATCATGGTTTCTCAGTAGACTTACTCTCTTCTTCTGAGTTTAACGTAACATTATCTCTGGATATCAATAGTAAAATACATGACCGGCCAGCAATTAATTCCTTACTCGCTGAATTGAATCAATTTGGCCGTGCCAAGCTTATTGAACCCTGTAGCGCTGTAAGCCTCGTAGGTCATCATATCAGAACTGTATTGCCGCAACTTGGCCCAGCTTTAGAGGTGTTTGAAGCCAAACAAGTCTATTTAATGTCACTCGCATCCAATGACTTGAACCTCACTTTTGTTGTTGATGAATCGCAGGCAAATCAATTATGTCAAAAGCTGCATCATTTACTCATAGAAAACAATCCCCAAATTTTCTATTATTCAAAAAGCTGGCATGAGGAGTTTGGTAAACCTACTGTTCGCGATATTCCATGGTGGGAAAAAGAGCGCGATCGTTTATTAACCATTGCTTCACTGAATTCGCCTTGTTATGTCTACCATAGCCCAACTCAAGCTGCTCGAGCCAAACAATTGTTGGCTTTAAAATCTATCGATACATTGTTTTATGCGATTAAGGCCAATCCTCATTCATCGATTTTAAAAACTATGGAAAAAGAAGGCATCGGTTTTGAATGTGTTTCTATCCAAGAGTTAGACAGAGTGTTGGAGCTCTTTCCTGACATAGACCGGAAACGAATTTTGTTTACCCCTAATTTTGCACCAAAAACGGAATACGAATATGCATTAAATCTTGAGTGTTATGTCACTATAGATAGCATATACCCCCTGGAGCATTGGCCTAATTTATTTAAAAATCGCGAGGTCATTATTCGAATTGACCCAGGAACTGGTGCGGGTCACCACAAGCATGTTTCAACTGGGGGAAATGAGTCAAAATTTGGTATTACACAAAATGATATTGACCAGGTTGTGGCACTAACCAAGAAACATAAAATCCAGGTAGTTGGTTTACATGCACATTCAGGTAGCGGCATTCTTACTCCGGAGTTATGGCAGCAGACGGCCTTAATGCTTGCCTCTCTAACAGAGCAATTCCCACATGCCAAATCCATTAATCTGGGTGGCGGCTTGGGTATCGTAGAAAAACCCGGGCAACAACCATTAGATTTTGCAAATATGGATGCTTTATTAATGGCAGTAAAATCACGTTATCCACACATTGAAATCTGGCTTGAGCCTGGTCGTTTTTTTGTTGCAGAAAGCGGCGTTATTCTTGCCAAAGTCACTCAATGTAAAGAAAAAGGTAAGGTAAAATTTGTGGGCATTGAAACAGGTATGAATTCATTAATTCGACCTTCCTTATATGGTGCCTACCATGAAATTGTCAATTTAAGTCGATTGCATGAAGAAAAAGCTGGCTTTTCTCATATAGTAGGTCCAATTTGTGAATCGGGAGATACCTTAGGCTATGATCGGTTATTACCTGTGACCGAAGAAGGTGATGTATTATTAATTGCCAATGCTGGAGCCTACGGTCGTTGCATGAGCTCACATTATAATTTACGTCCGCCTGCTCAAGAAATCGTTATAGACTAGGAGGCGGATGAGGGGATCTTTATTAGTCCCTTCTATTAGGACGTGTTGACCCACCTACGTGCCGCGGCTTGTTCGCGGCATCCAGGAAATAATTAAATTAAAAATGAGCTTAATTCTTAGAGTTAAGTATGATGTACCTATTTTAGTTGATTATGAAAATCATTAAAAACGATGTAGGAAGCGAAAGTTAAATTTAATTGAAGATCTAAATCCTCGGCAGCGTGTTCTATCTGAAGAAATCTGTCATTGAAGATCGTCTGGATGCCGCGAACAAGCCGCGGCACGTAGGTATGAGATAAATTGCCAACACCCACCTAATAGCAAAAAAATGTTTAAAAATATACAGGAATAAAAACAATGCTAGTCGACAATGATCAACGAAGCCAAGCCACAAATCCTTCCATATCATTTATCGTACAAGCTCCAGCAGGATCAGGTAAAACTGAAATTCTTACGCAGCGTTATTTGCGATTGTTAGGTACCGTAACTGCCCCCGAGCAAATTGTCGCATTAACGTTCACCCGTAAAGCCGCAAGTGAAATGCGTGAACGTATTGTGTTCGCATTACAACAAGCAGCGAGTAATATAAAAGCCAATACACCCCATCAACAAATGACGCTCGATTTTGCTCGTGCAGCTCTTCAGCGCGATAACCACTTTCAATGGAATTTACTCCATCAGCCAAATCGATTAAAAGTTATTACAATTGACTCTTTATGCCAAAGCATCAATCAGGCAATTCCTCTTTTGGAAAAACAAATTGCTTATTCACAGATTACTGAAAAAGCGAATAGTCATTATTTAAATGCTGGTCGACGCTGTATTCAGTTTGCACTAGCAACACCCGAATATCAAAAAGCGATAAAAACACTCTTGTTGCATGTCGATAATCGTCAGGATCGATTACTTGAATTATTTACTGCACTTCTTTCTCAAAGAGATCAATGGCTAGCTCCCCTCTTTCAAGCACGCACCCAAGAAAAATCAGCTTTTGAACGCGCACTGCGACTCATAGAGCAGCATGAATTAAAGCGGTTCACACAAAGTCTGCCCTCGCATTTGGCTCTTGAGTTAACTCACTGTGCTCGTGAATTGGCAATTATAGAAAATAATCCTCATTCACCACGTTATCCGCTAAAAGATTGGTATGATTTTCAACACACCAATCAAGAGATTGCAACCGCTTTAAGTAAACTCTTGCTTACCGGCGATGCGAATTTTCGCAAAAGTTTTGATCATCACGTTGGATTGCTCAGTAGCTCCTGTGCCCCGGATGAATATAAAAGACTCAAAAATGCCAGCAAAAAATTGCTCAACGAACTCAATGAATATCCTGATTTCCTTGAAGCATTAATTCAAGTCAGCAACTTACCCAAGCCAGAATATGATCCTGAACAATGGGAAGTTCTACAAGCACTCTTTTTGTTACTTCCCCTTCTTGTAGGTCATTTACACGTTTTGTTTAGCGAACAAAACGAAGTTGATTTCACTGCAATATCCCAGCAAGCATTAAGTGCATTAGGTGATGCAGAAAATCCTACCGACTTAGCTTTATATTTAGATCATACGCTTCATCACATTCTGGTTGATGAATTTCAGGATACCTCGATTACCCAGTTTGAATTGTTAACCAAACTTGTCAGTGGATGGCAGGAAGGTGATGGGAAAACTCTTTTTATCGTCGGTGATCCCATGCAATCCATTTACCGTTTTAGACAAGCAGAAGTAGGATTATTCTTTCGCGCCAAAGAACAAGGCATAGGCCCCGTCAAACTCCGATCGCTGCAGTTGTGCTGCAATTTTCGTTCAACACAAGCGATTGTAAATTGGGTAAATAATCAATTCACCAATATCTTCCCCAGGCAAGTTGATATAGAATCTGGTGCAGTTTCATTTCATCCCAGTGTAGATGTCATTCAAGATGAAAAACATAGTGCCATTCACGCCATTCAATTTAAAAATCGGGAACAGGAAGCCAAAAAACTCATAGAAATCATTCAATACGAATTGCAAACCCATCCTGAGCAAACTATGGCTATTCTGGTACGCTCAAGAACTCAACTTGCTGAAATCATTCGCCTCTTGCGTCAACATCAAGTTCCCTATCAGGGTACGGATATCACTTTATTAGCCAATCTAAGCCACTTGCGCGATGTTTGGTCATTAACCCAGGCTTTACTGACACCAGCAAACCGTCTCTCTTGGCTCGCGTTGCTTCATAGTCCTTACTGTGGTTTGGCTTTAAATGATATCCATGCCATAGCTCACTTTAATAAGAAAAAGTCGATTTACTTTGCCTTATTGCATTTAAACAAAATCCAGGGATTAAGCGAAGAAGGCAGAATTCGCGCTAATTTTTTTATACACGTCATGCACAAAGCGCTGGCTCAAAGGTATGAAAGCAGACTCTCAGGTTGGGTCATTCAAACTTTAAAAGAACTACACATCGACTCTATCCTAAACACCAATCAACTCAATGATCTCGAACAATTCTGGACCTTGCTTGACCGCTATGAACAAGACGGTCGTTTACCGGATATGAAAGAGTTTCTCTCTGAACTCAATAAACTCTATTCACAACAAGCAAATCCTTCTTGTTTACACGTCATGACCATTCATAAGTCCAAAGGACTTGAATTTGATACTGTATTTTTACCCGGTTTAGGCGCACAACCTAATCGTGGCGATAATCCAATGTTACGCTGGCTGAACTTACCGACGCAAAAACAAGGCAATTTATTACTCATGTCGCCTATACAAGCTGCACATCAAGAACATTGTGCTTTATATGATTATTTAAGCCAATTAGATGAAGTAAAAAGCCATTATGAGGCACAACGATTACTGTATGTTGCTGTGACTCGAGCAAAGTCACGTTTGTATTTAATGGATCATTCAGAACGATCCTCCAAGGCTTCATTTAAAAATCTTCTTAAGCATCTAGAATTTACTGAAAATGAACCCACGTTCCTTATTGAAGAAAGAAACTCGTCCCTGCCCAAACGCTTAAGTTTGCCGCTTGATTATTACAAAAACAAGGAGTCTGAAGTGTTCCATCTCAATATAAAAACAGAGCCTTCTCCTTTATCAACAAGTATTCCTCGACTCATTGGTATAGTAACTCATCAATTGTTGCAATGGATCTGTGATTATCATCCAAAAACCATAACGGAAATTCCCTGGGGCCTCGCTCATTATGAATTGAGGAAGTTAGGTTTCGATGACAAAACACAACATGAAGCACTATTGAGCATGCGGGGACAAATTGCCCGAATGTTTGAGGATCAAACGGGTTTTTGGATTATTAGCAAGCATGATCGGGAGCAAAACGAATACGAATTATTGGTGGAACAGCAAAATAGACCCATTACTCGCATCATTGATCGTACCTTTGAGGAACAAGGTAAACGCTGGATTATTGATTTCAAAACTGGGAAAGAAGATGAAGCTTCATTGATGAAACACCGACAACAATTACATGAATACGGTTCTTATCTATCAGAGCATACCTCCCTTCCTATCTATTGTGGTATTTATTATCTCCCCAGCAATCATTGGGTTAGTTGGCAATATGAGCATTCTGAACTGACAACTTGAGCACCACAAACAAATTCTATGAAATAATACTACTCTGCGCTATCATTCCTCTTTTGTGTTTTAAGGGCAATCCATGACCACTGAAAATACTGTAATCCACTTGATGAGTACCCTAAAAGATCCATTTCTTGGTCTTACAGGCAAAGAAATGAATTTACAGTGTAGTCTTGAAATAACAAATAATCAGTTGGTCATCAACCTAACTACTGGATTTCCCTGTCGCTTACTTGAAGAAAATTATAAACCCCTATTACTTACTGCATTAGAATCATCATTTCCAAATCAACAGATAGTAATTCACATCAATCAACGAATCAAACCACACAGAACTCAACTCGTTGGCAAAGGCTTGCGTGGAGTTAAAAACACTATTGCTGTAGCTTCAGGAAAAGGGGGCGTGGGAAAATCTACTGTAACCGTCAACTTAGCGACTGCATTAGCCCGCTTGGGTGCACAAGTAGGTATTTTAGATGCTGACATCTACGGTCCAAGCATGCCTTTAATGCTTGGCAAAACTGAACCGGTACAAATCAGTGGTGATCATTATCTTCCTGCAAAAGCGCATGGAATACAAACTATGTCTATTGGCTACCTAACACATGGCGAACAAGCACTTATCTGGCGAGGTCCTATGCTTGCTAAATCACTGATCCAAATGTTGGATATTACCCTTTGGAAGGATCTGGATTATTTGTTTATCGATTTACCGCCTGGAACCGGTGATATTCAATTGACTTTGGTACAAAAAATCCCCCTTACTGCTGCTATAGTAGTGACTACTCCACAAAATGTGGCAACCCTTGATGCACAAAAAGCCCTTACCATGTTTTCTAAAACAGGTATTGATGTACTGGGTATTATAGAAAATATGTCCACGCATATTTGCAGTCAATGCGGACATCAAGAAGCAATTTTTGGTGCAGGTGGAGCAGAAGCGCTTTGTGCCGCACACCAAACCACATTACTCGGACAACTTCCCTTAGATGGACGCATAAGACAAAACTGTGATGAAGGTTCGCCTACTGCGACTCAAGCTCGCGATAAGTTAACAGATACCTTGCTTAAAACAGCGATGAAGAGCGCTATTGAATTGTCTAAAAAACCAATTAATTATGCAGACAAATTCCCCAAAATTGTTGTTGAGTGAATTCTTTGGAGACAGGTATAATCGAGTAAGGCCATCCCTTATTCAACTACAATGCAATGAAGGGTAAAGTCCATTAAAATAATAACAATAAATAAATTGAGCCATGGAACGATTAATAATAATAACACTAAGTATCCTATACTCCTGCCTTGCCTTAGCCAAGTCTTCCTATCAAATTGATTTAATTATATTTGCCCATCCCAATCAAAACCCGGACATGGCCGTTGATGCACCTTTTATTCCCATAAGTGCAAATGCCATATCCTTGAAAGCGGATACAGAAAAATCGGGAAAACCTTATCGTTTGTTATCTCCATCTTCCTCAAGTCTACGCGATGAATATTACCTACTCACTCGAAAATCGCATTACCAAATTTTAGGGCATTACTCATGGAGGCAACCTGCTAATAATCAAAGTAGCGTCGCTTTGCCTGTAGTAGAGCATAATGGCTGGCAAATACAGGGTAAATTAAATGTGATACAAAGTAATTATTATTCTTTTGATGCAGAATTACAGGTATCGCCGCCTAGCAATCCACAATCCTCATTTACTGTATCACAAAAACAACGCCTAAAAGATGGTGTAGTTTATTATCTCGATAATGCTCAGATTGGCATGTTGGTTAAAATTCATAAATTGGGATAAATAGTTTGTAGCCTAAATGCCCCGCTATCTCTTAATCACATTTCTGCCTACGCCCCCACGACTTGTTCGCGGGGACCAGTGTTTTAATGCAGATCTTATGGATCCCGCGAACAAGCTCTGAGAGCTCTACGCAAAATTTGAATGTAACTTTATGTTTTCAAATGAAATATACTCAACTTTCTACGTACCGCGCATAAAGCACGGTACGTGTAGGGAGGTTAAATTCGCGTGGTTCTCTCAGGAACAAGCCGCGAGACATCAGAGTAAAATCGAACTAGTTTTTCAGAGATGTATATAAGATTCAGATGTATTCGTGGAACCCAGTTTTTTTTCACGAAGACCCTAGTTCAGCTGCGTACTCAGTTCCTATCAGTTTATTTTTTCCCTGGAGGAAAAATCTGATCAAATACTGTTGCCCCTCCCTCCACAACATGGTTCATTGCAGTGTTTACATCGGAAGATCTAGAATTAGCCTTGTTTGAAAAAAAGCCCCAAAAACCATTTCCCGATTGTTTGCTTCTGCCTACTTCATGCAGTCCAAATAATGCTGCAGCAGTAAGAGTCAGGGAGGCAAATGGACCTAATCTTCCATAAAAAGGGGACATAAATAAATTTCCAAAACTGATTAATGCACCAGTCTTTAATACTTTTTCAGGATTTATTTGATCTCTAGGCATGCTACTATTTCCTTGATAGGTATTTAAAAAGATACGTATTATGGACGCTTACTTTCACTAGGCATAATTTCGTCAAATATCGCCGCACCGCCAACTGCGATATTTGCCAGAGTATTTTGCACCTCTGTACTTTTATCACCAGTTATGCCCCCAAAAAAAGAATTCATACCATTTATTCCATTTCCAACAGGTCTTCTTTTTTTACCTATCTCATGTGCACCATATAAAAATGCGCCAGTCGCAACAATTGCTGTAGTCAAACCCAATTTTGCATCAACCCAGTACAATGGGGCTAAAATTGTATTTCCAAGCGCCAGTAACGCACCTGTCTTGCCTGCATCATCAATATTGATTTTATCTTGAGCCATATCAATTCCTTGTGATAATTAATTTGAATAATCAGACTATGTGAGCATCAATAAAATTGCAAGCATAAATTTAATACATCATAATGAACAATATTAAACCAAATACAATGTGAATTGAATTCACCCTACCTGCACATTATACTCTCATATAATGGAATCAACCTATGAGCTCATAATGTCTCCAAAAAGTCGAATTATTGATGCGCTCACTTTATGCCTCAAACAAAAATCCAATAAGGATTTTAAATTAAATAAATCAGCAGCTTATACTGGATTGGCTGACTTATATGAACACTATGCTTTGGAGAGTAACCCGGATCAATTTTTTGAAGCATTTGAACAATTATGTAAGATACCTGATAATTATCGACTTGGAGATAATCCAATTTTAGATAATTTTATCATTCAATTGGAAAAAGTTTTTCATCCCCAAAAACCGGAAAAAAAAGTTAGTCGCCCTACCCCATGGTGGCAAATTGAGCGAGAATCCTTGCTTACCATTGCAGAGACGCATTCACCTTGTTATGTATATCATAGCGCAACACAAATAACTCAAGCCAAACAATTACTGAACCTAAAATCAATCGATACTTTGTTTTATGCAATGAAAGCCAACTCCCATCCTTCGATTTTAAAAACATTGGAAAAAGAGAATATTGGTTTTGAATGCGTTTCAATTCAGGAATTAAAGCGAATCTTAGACCTATTTCCAGATATAGACAAAAAAAGAATATTATTTACCCCCAATTTTGCACCAAAAACAGAATATGAATTTGCAATGAATTTAGGGTGTTATGTGACAATAGATAATTTGTATCCTTTAACAAACTGGACTGAACTGTTTCAAAACCGCGATATCATTGTCCGTATCGACCCAGGTGCAGGTGCTGGTCATCACAAACATGTCGTAACAGGGGGAAATGAATCAAAGTTTGGCATTGACCAAAAAGATATAGAACATCTTAAAACCCTGACCCAGGAAAATAATATCCGTATCATTGGCTTACACTCGCATTCAGGAAGCGGGATTCTTACCCCTGAACTTTGGGAACAAACTGCTTTAATGCTCACATCGCTCATTGAGCAATTCCCCAATACTCAATTCATTAACTTAGGCGGCGGTTTAGGGATTGTTGAAAAACCAGGGCAAAAATCTTTGGATCTTCAAAAACTCGATGCACGATTATTGGCAGTAAAATTACATTGCCCTCATTTAAAATTCTGGATGGAACCCGGTCGCTTTTTTGTTGCAGAAAGCGGTGTCATCCTGGCAAAGGTCACTCAATGTAAAGAAAAAGGTAAAGTAAAATTTGTGGGCATTGAAACAGGTATGAATTCACTAATTCGACCCTCCTTATATGGTGCCTACCATGAAATTGTCAACTTAAGTCGATTGCATGAAGAAAAAGCTGGCTTTTCACATGTGGTAGGTCCGATTTGCGAATCAGGAGATACTTTGGGATACGACCGTTTATTACCTGCTACATATGAAGGAGACATCATTTTAATTGCTAACACGGGAGCCTACGGGCACTGTATGAGTTCTCATTACAATTTACGATCACCCGCACATGAAATTATTTTAACAGCGTAAATTATAAATTTTTATATTTTTCTAATCTGAAGCTCTTACCTTTAGCTGAACAATTTTAAATCATTGTGAATTGAATTAAATTAACATGTCATTTATAATCGCAAAATCAAAAAAGAGGGGTAAACTATGCCAAGCCAAGGCAAAATTATTAGCGCAGTAAATCTTTGTCTGAAACAAAAAAATAATATCGATTTTGAATTGAATAAAAAAGGAATTTGTGCCGGACTTGCTGCTTTATATATCAAATATGCTTTAGAAAATAAAACCTCACAATTTTTTTATTTGCTTGATAAGTTGGCTACCCTGCCCAGTACTTATAGTTTTGGTAGCAATAATGCTATTGATCAGTTCATAATCCAAGTTGAAAAAGCATTCCGTACTGAGGAGTTCAGTCATTATGAAATCCTGCAAAGTGATATTGAAAAACTCTTGCACATTGGAAATAAACCGTTAAGAAATGAATTTAATTTAGGACTTATAACGGATGAAGAACACTGGAAAGAAATTTTCAAAAAAATTGCCCGCAATAATCGATCCTATTTAATTTTCAGTAAAAATCATGCAATCGCTTTATCTATCGAAAATGGAAAATATATTTATACTGTTTACGATCCTAATTACAATAGAGAAACAAAAGAATTTGAAACAGTTGATGAATTAATCAAGGAAATTAAAGACTGTTTTGAATATAACGATGATTCTTTTGGTTTGGTAATTCGTGCATTTGCGCATCCCAATGCAACTCCTGAACACTACCCTTCTCATGATGAATTACATCAAATTGCCTTTGTGGGCCAGACAAGTGCAAATTCAAGTTTTTTTGCAGCTTTGGCGCGAGATATCGACACCCTAAAGTACTTATTTCAACAAAATAAAATCAACTACACCAACTTAGGAAAGGAATATTTTCGTCCCGAATTTAATGATTTTTTATTGCAACAACCTAAATCATCCATTTTAAAAAATGCCATCTTGCGAGGAATTCTGCTCACTTTGTTTGGAAATCTTAAAGAAACAGAAAAGCTAATTGCTCATTATCTTCAAACATACTCTACAAGAGAAGAACAAGATGAATTAAAAAATGAACTGCAGAGGCTTCTTAATGAACCAGTAAAAGAACGTTTGTTATTAATGAAAAAAGAGGCAGATTACAGTAAAATATTAAAGTTATTTGATCAGTTAAGTCTCTCTCAAGAACCTAAAAATCAAACAACTTATAACCATTTGCAACTTCTAACTTTTGTTAAAAACGAAATAGATACTGTTACAATAAATCATTTTTTAAGTAAGTTATCTCCAGAACAAATAATAAAACAAATTCAATGTGCTGCCATTGCCAACCAACATCATGTTTTAAATCTGTTAATCAATCAATTAACGACTTCCAAAATTGATCCCACGTCATTCCCTTCCATTTTTAATAAAGAAGTGATCCAAGAAATTAACGTGATTACCCTGAAAAGACTTCTCGAAAATGGGTTTACTGTAGATATTCAAGCCCCAGATTTACTCACGCTATGCATGGAACGTAATGATAAAACTATTTTCGAAATTTATGCACGCGCCTGGGCGGAGCAAACAAAACAGTCTACAATTTGGGAAAATATTGATAAACATGAGTACCAGTTAATTGATTTAAACACTCTCGTAGGTTCAACTAACTTGCTCAATATATTGACTTTCCTGAGAAAAAATGAGCACATCAAAAATGCCTGGAAAGATAATCTTCCTGAAGAAGTGATCAAGGGGGCGCTTACTATTGCCATATTGAACGGCAATAAAGAAATGAGCCTATTTCTTCAGGAGAAACTGGAAGCTAAAAAAAGTCATCTTGAACTGGAAACATTGGAATTTCTCTATAAAAAAGGATTAGCAGAAGAAAACTTATCGATTTTGTCCACACTCGTCCAATTAAATTTCAATGTCTTGCACAACACCCAGGATATACGCGCATTATTCATGTTATGTTTTGATTATGATGACTATTCAATCATCGAAAAGTGTTTTGCAAAAGCGAGTCCTAAGATAAAGCAGCTCCTTTTGGAATACAGTTTAAACTGGAACATTGGGCCTGTAATAACACTTTGCTTGCAAAAAGAACCTCAACTTTTTAATGCGTATCTTAATGATTCAATCACCAATCTTAGAAAACTGACTAAACTCAATAGAGCAATGAATGCGCACCCTCTTCCCCCCGATACGCTTTCATTGAATCTTAATACCTCGGAACAAAAAAAAGCAATCAAGGATTGTTTTAAAAATAAACTTCTCAATCTGGCAAAAACATTATGTAACAAAGTCGTTTGGGAGGAAGATGAACTCGATAAACTTCTTGAAGAGTTAATTCTGGACAAAAATGAAAATGGAATCATATGCTTGCTCCAAAATTTCCCAGCATTGAAGCAAAAACCAAAACTTGTACCCATGCTGGCACAAAATAATTTGTTTAAATCTATAGATTTTTTATTGGCTAAAGATCAAATTGCCATCGAACAAGAATTATCCGAGCAAATTTTTGCTTCAGCTTTAGCCAATAATTATAAAAACTTAGTCGCCCGATTTTTAAAACTAGGAAGAGTAACACCTGATACTCAATTCAAGCGACCTCTTGTAGAATTGCTTAAACAAGCAATAGAAAGAGGCCATGATTCGGTTTTAGAACCATTTATTGAATCCAGCCTTAATTTCGGATTGGATTTCAAAGAATTGTTTCTTTTTAGCTGTGCCCAAAAGCAAGCAAAAATAGCCAATCTGCTGCTTACCAAAGAATTTATTCTGAGTCCCACTGAAAAACAAAGTGCAATTCAACAATTATTTGGCGAGCAAGCTGCTTCCACTCTGTTTGATACAATCTATGCACAAGGTTATGGCAGGCTTTATCAATTAATGTTAAAGACGAATGTACAAAACCCTAGAGCCTCATTACTAAGCTCCATTAAAAATCGAGAACACGATCCTTTATTCCAAAATACTGCGCTGTATTTAAATCCTTTAAAACGCGCGATTAAAGAAAAAAATGGGGAGATATTTAATACCTTGTTTAGGCAAAGTGATCTTCCATGTGAACCCGATGAAAGTATTTTAAATTTTTTAAAAGATCCAGTTCTTTTTGCAAAAGTGTTCCCTTTATTTGAAAAAAAATACGGTCTAAAAAAATTATTAGATGAAGCCTTTAAACAAAAAAAATGGGCGACGTTAGCCAATCTTATTGAGAATAAAGAACTGGCTGATTTGGATGCGAATCTCCAACAGGGTGTTCAAGAGCATGGTATGGATATCATCATGACATACTTGGAAAATCTCGAAGCTCATTATGATAAAACCGACGTCCGTCCACAGCTGTTTAAACTTCTAGCGAACACAAACCCATATATTCTTACTCGATTGGCAGTTCCATATCGGGAGGTAATTCAAAAAACTCTGGAACGTATTGAGTTTAATATGTTAGAAAAGCAACTCGATTTAAACAATCAAATTTATCGTTATACTTTTAACAGTTTGCCATTTAAGCAAGCGCTTGACGAACTGGGTAAAATATTCGAGGAATGCCAAAAAATCATTAAAGAACAGAAAATTGATCTCGCTCAATCCATTGAAAATGCAGGGCTAGTAAGCCATCTGGCGCAAATAAAAAGTATTATGGCAGCACAAGATATTTCTCCAAATTATTTGAGCGAAGAACATGAAGAACTTCTGGAAAAATTGATAGAAAACCCTCGATTTAAACACATTTGTCAATTGGAATTTAAGCTTTACTGCTTACTCAGACAATTCAAAAAACCACTTTCAAGGCAAAGTGAAGAAACTCAAAAAGAATTCAATGCAACAATCAAGTTACTTCGTGAAGCCTTAGCACAAGCAAACTTACCAGAACATTTTGTTTTGCCCGAGATTCAAGGCTATTTCCCACCACCTCCATCCGTGAGTTCACCAAGACTACAAGAGAATAAAGAACTCTTACCCTCTAAATCAGTTGCACGACCCCATCTAGCAACATTGAAAAAAAGATGCACTGCAGCATTAGATTATTATCTACAACATCGTGATCAAACTTTAAGCTTGTTTTCTTATTTTTTTGATTATTATCGTGGACAAACTCGTGCCGAACATTACAGAAACTTAATTCAATTGGCACAAACAGAACAAGAATTATGCCTTATTGAATATGCAATCTTAGTTAATGATGATGGAACTCAATTAAAAAAAGATTTAGTGTCACAACTAAAATTTAAAGATGAACATGCTGCTAAAGAAAATCTCAAAAGAGTTATTCGACATTCTTATGCTAAGGAAGAGTTACCTCACCTTGACGAATTGATTGATTCAATCAATCAAAAAATTAATAAAGATGATACTACAGCTACTCTTACCCTATTCCACGATGAATTAACCTATTTAAAACAAATAAATAATCCCAAAAGTAGTTTGAGCAATCATTCTTTTTTTCATGCTAAAAAGCAAGATTCAGACCCTGGTTTTTGGCAGTGGATTGCAAACTGGCTTGGTTTTGGCAGTTCTATTACCGAGGAAAATAGATTGTCTTTAAGACAATAAACAAATAAAGAAACTATTGTAGCTATGATTACACTGTGCGCTATAACCGTCAAGCGAAGCAAAAAGCAGATGTTGTCCTGCGAAGACAGGAATCCATCCCTGATGGAGCACATTGCCAATATAAAAATAAACCCCCACCTTGCGCAGGCTATGCGTGGCCTCTCGGACGCATATTCAGTCTAATTTTATTTTTTTAGAAAATATTCTCCATGAATAAATTATGCTAGGATGAGACATTATTTACTCTTTGTGATAACCTGATGCAGGACGCACTAAAAAAATTTTTTCAAAAATACCCACAGGCAGAAGCTCCTTTTATGCATGAACAACTCGCTGAATGGAGTGTCACACGTCCTCTGACTGGATTACGGGTGCTCCATCATGTTCCTGTAGTAACGAATACTTTATTAAAAATAGCATGCTTACTTGAAGCAGGCGCTGATGTTACAATCACTAATCCTACAGACTTTTGTTATGCTCATCCGCACGCGGTATCCTCTTTAAACGAAGCAAAAATTCGATACGTAGAAGATCCACGCTCACTTGTCGGGGAAACGTTTGATCTTTATTTTGATTGTGGCGCTCAGCTTTATCAATTTTTGGGAAAACCCCAAATTGGTGCAATCGAATTAACTGGTTCTGGTGATCAGTTTTATCGACAACAAACGCTTAACTTTCCTGTAATTAGTGTTGATCGCACATTGACAAAACAACTCGAAACAGTTTTTGGATGCGCTGAAAGCAGTCATATGGCTCTGGCTCAATTGACAGGAATCAACACGGCAGAAACATCATGGATTATATTTGGTTTTGGAAAAATTGGCCGCGGACTTGCCTATTTTTGCAGTCAAAATAAAGTTCCTGTCGTTGTTGTAGATCCAAATAAAAAACAACGAAATTTGGCCCAAAATTTGGGTATAAAAGCGATTGATCCTCAGGATTTCAGCGAGTTAGAGCGTGCATTAATCGAAGCAAATGTAGTTGTGACCGCAACCGGACAAAAAGCAATTATGAGTGATTATCCTCACTTCTGGTTTAGTGGAAAAATTCTGGCGAATTTAGGCATCTATGATGAGTTTGGCCCTCATTTTAGTGATGAAGAGGTTTTAAATCATAAAATGCCCGTTAATTTTGTACTAAATGATCCCACCCCAATGAAATATATCGATCCGGAATTTTATATCCATAACCTTGTTGCATTAATGTTACTGAAAGAAAAACTAACGCCAGGGGTACATGGAATATCATCAACATTAGATCATAGTATTATTGAGCGCTGGTGTGCCTACCACTCATTTCCCTTAGACAAAATTAATGCCTGGTTGTATTTGTAATCTGCTTTGTAGCCTGGGTGCAGTGCAGCAAAACTCGGGATCAAAGAGTTCACGCCCCCAACCTTGGGTTCCGCTGCGCACCCAATCTACAATAAGTGCTCACGTTTTTTAAAATAAATTTACACTTTCTCCATGATGCTATATATTTCGTCTTTTTTGTCGAAACAGAGTTAATGAATTTATTAGCCTCAACACATTCATGCAAATCCAAAAGAACCACCATATGGTTAGTCGGCGTATTTTTTCTATTATTTCAATTTTTCTTACAATTATCTTCGGGAATTGTTATTGGCGCGATAATGCATGAAAAACACCTTACCGCATTCACTGCCGGCCTATTAAGTAGCGCTTTTTATTATGTCTACACCACAATGCAAATTCCTGTAGGGCTTCTTTTTGATCGATTTAATACACGAACCTTAATGTCCTTAAACGCACTCTTATGCGCCCTGGGCTGTTTTTTATTTTCTACAGGATATAACTTATTTGTGTTATTTCTCGGTCGTCTCATTATAGGTGGAGGCTCCGCTTTTGCATTTGTGGGTATGACGCGAATACTACGCCAACATTACCCTCTCAAACAATATGCTTTTATGATTGGGCTCACCGAAACTCTAGGATTTACTGTTACTGTATTTAGCATGATTGGAATGGGATCACAGATAAATCGCATTAGCTGGCATTATTTTCTTGCGGGATCCGGTGCCATTGGTCTTTTAATTGCTGTTTTATGTGCAGCTTTTATTCCCAGTAACAAGCCCGTAATTAATGATTATCAGCAGTATAAAAAATATTTAGTGCTCATGTTAAAAAATAAATTGGTTTGGTTTAATGGATTATTTGTTGGATTAGAGTTTTCTGTCATTACTGTTTTTGCTGCAATGTGGGCCGTTCCTTTTCTCCAGTTAAAATTAAAGTGTTCTCTAGAATGTGCCAGTATTCTTACCTCAATGATCTTACTAGGAGCCGGGTTAAGTTGTCCCATTTATGGTTGGCTCTCCATTCAACTATCTCGGCGCAAACCGCTAATCCATATTTCATGTTTATCAACTGCTATTTTATTCATTCTCGTTCTTTATTTACCAATACAGCACATGCTTCTTGTTGGAGTTATGTTGTTTGCAATTGGACTATGTTGTGGCGCATATATGCTTGCCTTTACCATTGCGAATGAACTGGCACCGCCAGAATCACTCTCTGCCTGCACAGGTTTCACTAATACCTTAGCTATGGCCACTGCTCCCCTACTGCAACCGCTCGTAGGTTATTTACTCGACTATTTCAAAGGCAATACGAATATCCATACTTTAGGTGATTATCAATCTACTCTTTTAATCATCCCAGCTGCGTTAATTATCGCCAGTGTTTTATCACAATTTCTTCCTGAAAAAGAGGCGTGATGGATAATGTTTTGCTTTTCTCTTTTCTTGCTTTTTTAAGGGCAAATTACCTCATGAGAGCGATTTATGCTTAAAAAATAGATGAAGTTATCTCAAAAATCTCACTCTGCTTGCTTTGATTAATAAAACCTTAATAATTTAGCTATAAAATAAGCAAATATTGGTCAGAATGTAGTTATTTTCATATGACAGAAGCCAAGAGAGATCGTCCTAAAAAAGAAATAACCCACTTTGTCGTATTGGGTGATAGCCTTTCCGACGGTAAAAACATGGGTGAAAAGTTTTCTTTTCTAGGCCCATGGATCAACGGATTATGGAAAAAAACATTAGGATTAGATAAGTCTCCTAAAGAACGTTTCACGAATGGTTATACTTGGGCAGATGTGCTTAGAGCTACTCTTATCAGCAAATTCCTTAATGATGATAAAATAAAAAAAGATTCTGCACGTCGTTTTGGAAGATATAACCTGGATAATGCAGATATAGGAGATGATGTTCTTTTTCAACCACCTCAAAAAAAAGATAGATATACTGAGGATGAAATTACCTCAGAAATAAGAGAGGTAAGACGCAAAAAGCGAATAGAGGCTAGAGAAGAAGGACATCTATTTACGACAGAGGAGCCAATAAATCATAGGCATATAGTAGATAATACGGATATAGCTGATGTTGCAATCGCGCATCGACATAAAACGAATGCTCAACGTGAGGTCATTCAGAGAAAAAGGGCACTTTTAAAAGCTCCTGCTCTGCGAGAATCTTCTGATGATATATCTGACCAGGTAATAACAGATCCCCGTTATAGAAAAGACATTGAAGAATATTATTCACTCGATAACGGCCGTACTGCTCAATATAACGGGCAAAATTTCTTTGCCAATTACGCCCAAGGTGGTGCAACATCCCACGATTACAGTTGGAGTGGTCTTTTTCTTTCTCTTCTTTCTCCGTTTACTTCAATAAAGCTTTTTTTCACTCGCTTAATGGTATCCAACTTGACCAAGCAGGTGGATCAATTCTTAGAAGACGTTGAAAAACAAGAAATTTCCGACGAAAAAGAAAAAACCTTGGTTACTGTATTTTCTGGAGCCAATGATTTAATTACAGCTAATGCAGAACCAACAAGAGAAGCAGCTGATCTGGCTATAAAAAGTAACCTTGAGAATATTAAGAAATTAATGGATAAAGGTTATAAAAATATTGTTCTATGTAATTTGCCTGACTTGTCATTAACCCCACGTTTCCAGAATAAGTCTGAATCAGAACGAAATAATGCTCAAAAAATAGTAAAAGATTATAATGATAAATTAGAAAAGAAACTCGAAGAGCTCAAAAAAGATTACCCAAATTGTTCTATCGACCTTTTCGATATTAATGCTGTCTTTACGAAAGTTTATACCGATGTCGAGAAGAATGGTCAACAATCAAAATACGCTCAATTCTTTGACGCCGCAAAACTAAAAGAAGCCTACAAAGATTCACCAGATTATAAGATGAATCCTGATGGAACATCTCCAGGTTCCAAACATATGTTTTGGGATGATGTTCATCCAACCGCCACCATGCATGCCTTGTTGATGTCTGAATTTTACAAAAGTAAAGAAATCCTGGGTCAATACACAATATCAGCGCCAAAAGAGCAAAGCACCAAACATTTGTGCGATATATTTCAACAAAAATATCATGAAAAATTGGACAATACTTGGTTTAAATTTTTGAGTTGGAATAAAGAACTTCCTATTGACTATAGTGAACCAGAAAAAGCACTTATCACCATATTGCGCTATGCACTCGATAAACATAACAAGCAGGCAGACTTGGTACGTGCCGCGATGACCGATTTAGGTTGGTGGGTCAATGATGAGCCTAATATGTGTATTCCTGCTCTAGCCGATGCCATGTGGGTTTTTAACCCTAAATTAGCACAGCAGTTAGAAGCACAATTAGATCCCCATCTAGAACAATCCAAACCTAGTTCGCCTAAAATGATGGTAGGCGCATTAGGGGTAGCACCTCATAAAAAAGCCATTCCTCCTGAGCTTGCTTTGCCCCCTGAAGTAGAGAAAAGATTAGAGAGAATGCAAAAAACTCAAGTACTTCGAGATGATAATGCTAAGGTAGGTTCAACTTTGGATGGCCAAGATCAGGTAATAAGAGATACTTTGACTTTTGTTTGAGGTATTTATTCAACTTGTAGCCTGGATGCAGCGCAGCGGAATCCGGGTTTTAGTAATTCATTCATGTTTCATAAAACCCGGATTCCGCTGCGCTGCATCCAGGCTACATATTTTTATAAATCAAGCACTTAACTTGATATGCTCCATAGCTAATTCAGTACTTTTTAAGAATGATTGCTGAGTAACAAAACAAAAGTCTCCATGACTGTCTTTGGAAAACCCTGCAACTGTATGTGATGATGGATCATTGGCTTTCAGTGTATTAATCAATGTTAAATGCAGTTTAGGCAATCCGATACTCAGCATGCACTGATCATCTTTTAAAGGCTTTAATGAAACAAATTGAGACATTTTGACTTTATTACCCAAAGGATCACGCCAACCTGCAACAGCCGCGCTGGTTGCATCCTTTTCTTTAAGATTTGCAGAGTAAAATCCATTATCATCATTTAAGCGACAAAAAGTAGTACTGATTTCATGTGCGCTTTTCTGCTCATCGTTTAATGCCAATTTGCCAAACCAGGCTTTATTCCCGGTAACAAATTGTTCTTTATCATCAATCTGTAAATGTCCATTAAGCTGGCTTGTCTGTAAAACGGCAAGTTTTACTCCTGGACGCAAGACTAAGGTTTCATTGTCTTTATTTGCTTGCTTTAGCATGTCCACCTTGAAATTAAAACCTTTTTTGTCTGCCGCTTTAACGCCAAAAATCCAACTGTCATTAATTGGATTGAAACGAATAAAAGCATAACCAACATGCCAATCAAGTGGCGTTGATTGTTCTATCTTTTCTTTGCCTTCGTAAAAAAATACCAACTGGTTTGTTTGTCCATCAATTAAAGCGGCTTTAGTTTGGAAATCGAAGCCTTGACGCTGCATTTCAAAAAAATAGCCGTATTTATCCCCACTCTCATTTTTCACCATACCGGAAAAAGTCCAACTCCCGATGGTTGGTTCGATGGATTGTACCGGTTGCGGCATGGGTTCTATTTCAGATGCAAACAATCCTGTACTTGTGTGGAATATTATTAAAAATAAAAAACAGCGAATCCAAGCAAACATAATCAGCAATAACCTTTTAACTGTTGATGTAACCACAATGCGTCCCAAAATGCATCATCCAATACAGCGTCTACAGGCAAATAATGCATGGTGTCCGAACTAAATGATCGGCATTTCACTGCATCTTTTTCCGTCATAATAATAGGTGATTTGGAATAATTCAAATCATCTGGCTTAAACTGATAATGATCAGGATAAGAACAGCTATCGAATTCTATCCCTAATTGCAACAAAGTGGAATAAAAACGTTGAGGGTTACCAATTGCAGCAATCGCTTCCCATTTTCCAGGGAATGTATGTGCATCAATGTCCTCATCCGTACTTAATTTTTTAATTTTTCCAGGTTTTAATTTCATGGGATATGCATTGTTCCACTTGCCTTCATTGACCACAATAAAATCAACTTGTTCCAAGCGCATAGCAGATTCCCTTAGTGGCCCTGCCGGTAAACAAAAACCGTTACCTAATCCTCGGGTCCCGTCAATAACAGCAATTTCAATAGCTCGTCCCATGCGGTAATGCTGTAATCCATCATCGCTAATAATGATTTGGCTTTGATGTTTTTCTAAAAGATAGCGTACAGCCTGGGTTCGTTTGGGTGCAATCACTACAGGGCATTTGGTTTTTTGTGCTAACAGCAAGGGTTCATCGCCAACTTTTAAGGCAGAATCATTGGCTTGAACTTCATAGGGAAATTGCTTTATTGCTGCACCATAGCCACGACTCACAATGCCAACCCTTAACCCCTTTTGTTGTATTCTTTTAGCCAACTCAATAACCAAAGGGGTTTTACCCACTCCTCCAACCGTTATATTGCCAACAACAATGACAGGAACCGGGCAACTTATTTGACTAAACCGTTGCAAAAAATAGCGTCTGGCCGAAACAATCGCGGAATAGACCCAAGACAATGGACGCAATATCCATTGTAACGGATGATGATGACCATACCATAGCTGCTCTAAGAAGGAAGACATCAGGCTAGTGCATCCTCATGAATTGTATCTGAATGTTGTATGCTCTGAAGCTGTGCATAATACCCTTGTAAGTCAAGTAATTCTTGGTGGGTGCCTTGTTCCACAATGCGTCCATGTTGCATCACAATAATCTTATCTGCATGTTTAATCGTCGATAAACGGTGCGCAATGACTATAGTCGTTCGATTTTTCATAACTTCCTCTAAAGCAATTTGTATGTATCGTTCTGACTCACTATCCAACGCAGATGTTGCTTCATCAAGAATTAAAATAGGCGCATTCTTCAAAATGGCCCGAGCAATCGCTATCCTTTGCCGCTGACCACCGGAAAGTAACACACCATTCTCACCAACACATGTATCATAACCTTCGGGTAATCGACTAATGAATTCATCGGCAAAAGCCATTTTAGCGGCTCGTATAATTTGTTGTCGGCTTACATCCGAGCGGCCATATGCTATGTTATTAGCCAAAGTATCATTAAAAAGGGTCACATTTTGACTTACCAAAGCCATTTGCTCACGCAAACTGGCCAAACTTATTTGATTGATGGGGGTATTATCCAAAGTAATCATACCTTGAGTCACTTCATAAAAACGAGGTAATAAACTGGCTATAGTTGTTTTCCCGCTTCCAGAATGACCTACCAATGCAACCGTTTTACCCGCTTCAACAGTAAAATTTACATCATGTAATACACTTTCCCCTTGTCTGTAAGCATAAGATACGTGTTTAAATTCAAGAGCCCCCTGTGCTCTTTGCGACAAAACGATACCCTGCTCTTGCTCTATAGGCAGATCCAACATATTGAATACACTTTCTGCGCCAGCCAAGCCTTTTTGTATTACAGCATTCAGGGTGGTTAGAGTTTTCATCGGTTTAATCAGCTGTATCATTGCTGCAATAATTGCTAAAAAAGAACCTGCAGAAATAATCACTACTGTAGACAATTGAATTGCTGCAGCGATGATTGCTGCAATGCCTATAGCAATAACAATTTGCACTCCAGACACATTGAGTGCCTTACTCGCAGCAACTTTCATATCGTTCTGGCGTGAATGCTCTATAGCCTTACCGAATTTTCCATATTCATAAGCAGCACCGCCAAAAATACGCACTACCCGATAACCTTCAATTGCTTCACTGGCAATTTCAGTCACCTCACCCATTGTTTTTTGTACTTTATGGCTTATCCGCCGCACACGCTTGTTAGTGTAATTTACAATCAAACCAACAAAGGGAATAGTTAATAAAAACATGAGTGATAATTGCCAGCAAATTACCATCATAACGGTGAGAAAACCTATAATTAAACACGTATTTTGGACAATATCTGTTAAGGCATCGGCACTAACCTGAGCTACCTGTTCCACATCATAAAGAATTTTAGAAAGCATTTGTCCTGAAGTTGCTTCATCGTAAAAATCAGCAGGCAAATGAAGAATATGCTTAAAAACTTTTTCCCTTAAAACTTTAACTACTGATCGGGCAACCCAAGTCATGCAATAACTACCCAGTGAACTAACTAGCCCTCTCAAAGTAATCCCTATTAAAACGATATAAGGAATTTTCTTAATAAAATCCATATCAACATTAATAAAGCTTTTATCAAAAAAAGGCCGCATCATGTAGGTAAAACCAGCATCAATCAGAGAATACAAAATATTGGCACAAATACCTAATGCCAGTATGGGCCAAAACGGCTTCACATAAGCTAACAAACGTTTGTATAAAATGCTGGTTTTAACAGAAAGTTTCTTTTTCATGACTCAGTAGTTCAATCGAAACATGGGTTATTGTAACTGTTATTACATGGAAGTGCTAATATTCCCTTAACGCGCCCTATGTAGCCCTGGACGCCGCAGCAGCACCCAGTCTCTTGATCATATCTCTGTCCACCCCCCACGGCTTGTCCGTGGGTCCAGTATTTTAGGGCAGATCTCCCAGATCCAGCGGCCAAGCCTCGGGACGCGGGAATAGGTCTGGACTAGTTTTTCAGCGATGTGTAGAAGATTCAGGTACAGCACGGAGGAGCAGGGGCTCAAATATTCGTTCACATCAAAAAAACAGCTTACCCCTGGACTACGCCTAGGTATCTATTGGCAATAAACCTCATTCCAAGGTCATTTTGATTCGTGTATAAGCACAATGAAATCCTACTTTTTGCACATTACAATCGGACACGCTCCCGGGTTCTGTGGTAACCGTTGCCCAAGATACTCCTTGCTGTTTTGCAGTATTCAATCGAGCCATTAATAATTTTTTTTGTAACCCTTTTCCTCGATAAGCAGGTAAAGTACTGGTAACCCCTAAATCACAAAAATCCCCATGGATGGCAAGTGTTGCCCCAGCCACAATGACATCTTTATCATAAACAGCATAGGCGCTGACTCCGTTAGATCGAACATAACGAAAAAATTGATCTTCGGCTTCAATAGCATCAAAGCCAAGAGCTACCCTTTTGGCCCACTCTCTTGTTTCGCTCGACTTTATTTCTCTAATCGTGAAAGAATCTGCAACGCAATCAAGCAGCTGATATGCTTTTAAATCCAAGATTGAGACATTATTTAATTCACTGATACAATAACCACGCTGACTTAAAAATATGGGGAGTTCATTTCCTACAAAAGGGCATAATTCAATATCTATTCGTTTATGATTTAATGTCCTATAAAATTGTTCTATGCATTCAATTTCAGACTGAAAATGCTTAAATTTCGTATTAAATCCCCACCCTACTACCTGTGACAAGTAAGAATCAAATCCTGAAAAACAGGCAGCACCCCCATTAATTTCCAATATCTTTCCTTGAAGATACTGCTGAGTTACTTCGATATGAGTTTGCTTGATGCAAGACTCCATTTGTGTCGCCAGATCTTTAGTAATACATTTCATCTTAAATATTATTCCATCGAACCTGAGAGAGCCTCACGAATTTTTTTGCCCTACGTATCGCGCTTTATGCGGTATCCAGAGAATCTTACTTTAAAAAAGAACTCAGAAATACTTCAACGCATCGTCCTGGATACCGCGCATAAAGTGCGATACGTAGAAGAGATGAGCACAGAATTCTTTTATCTACTGTTTTATTTTAATCCTTTTGCTACATCATATACCAAACTGGGCCCCTGATAAATCAAACCTGTATACACTTGGATTAATGAAGCACCTGCATCCAACTTTGCCTGTGCACTGCTGCAATTGTCGATGCCCCCTACTCCGATTAAAGTGACATCGTTACCTACGTGTTGTTTTAGCAAGCGCAAACATTGAGTAGATAATTCCCATAAAGGTTTTCCGCTTAGTCCTCCGGTTTCTTCAGCATAGGGTAATTGAATCACTCCAGTTCGAGAGCAAGTAGTATTTGTCGCAATAATACCTTCAATACCATAATTCAAAATCACTTCGGTCATTTGTTTTAATGTTTCTGGATCTTCATCTGGTGATATTTTAACCACTAAGGGAACATGGCGCTGGAGTTTATCAGATAATTTAATTTGTTCCGCCTGAATTTGTGACAATAAATTGGCAAAATACTCTTTCTGTTGTAATTGACGAAGATCGGGAGTATTCGGTGAAGAAATATTGATAGTTACATAAGAAGCATATTCATATACTTTTCTTAAACAATGAATGTAATCATCTGCGGCATGTTCTAACGAAGTATCTTTATTTTTACCAATATTAATGCCCAAGATTCCTTTATATCGTGCTTTTTTTACATAGTTCACCAAAGCATCTACACCCTGGTTATTAAACCCCATGCGATTAATAATCGCATCAGCTTCCGATAACCGAAATAATCGTGGTTTGGGATTGCCGATTTGTGGTCTTGGTGTGACTGTTCCTAATTCAATAAAGGAAAAACCTAATTTGGCCAATGCATCCAAATGTTCTCCGTTTTTATCCAAGCCTGCTGCCAAACCAACAACATGAGGAAATTGTAACCCCAAGGCTGCGGTAGGTTTAGGCTTAGCTTTTTTAAAACAAAACTTAGGTACATAGTGTAAAGCAGATAAACTAAAAGTATGTGCCCGTTCAGGATCCATACTAAAAAGTAAAGGACGTAACATTGAATACATACAAAAAAACCTTTTAACCTTGATGAAGCGACATATTACTCAGACTTACTAAAAATTCCTGGATTACGCTCGCTTCACCCAGGGTTGTAATTTAAAGATCACATTTCTGAGCCCAAACACGTAACATTGCGTTTTCAGACTTATGCAAATGATAATCTACTTCTCTAATTTCCACACCATATCCTTCTTTTTGTAATTCCAGTAATACTGGACCTAAAAACTCAGAGGTCTTACCTTCCATGTCATTTAAGGGAAAAATTCTTACTTCTTTAGCTACTCTTGCTAATTCACGAATTACATTTACATGAAATTCGACCGTTTGATCTTCCAAATCAGCAAATAAATAATTTGCACTTAATGCAAAATCAAAAGAGAAATCAGAATAAGGTAAATGGTAATCTGCTGCACCATAATATCGACCTTCAGCCTTACCCTGTTCATAATCAGCAAAGAATTTTTTCATGCCATTACGACGGTTTTCCAGTAATTGCTCTAAACCTCCAGTGCGACTGAAATCAAATTGATCTTGTTCTCGGCGTACTTCATCTGCCATTTGTGCAAAAATCATAACCGCCTTGGACGATAATGTATCTTTATCCAAAACAAACAATGGATCACAACTTACGGCTTGATGCGCTTCCTGAAACTGTTGGGCGTTTACTGCACTGGGACCACATCCATATTCTAAAATCTTGGAATTCATATCCTCTTGAGACAAATCAAACATCTCACGATACTCATCAACACTATGTCCCCAGAGTACTAATTTACGCATGAATGACTCTCCTAAATAGATAACCTGAAACGCTGAAATTTTGACTTTAACTACCCGTTGGTAGTTTTCCTTGGCTTAAGATTAGGCGATTTTTTAAATCAGGTAAAGGAGCATTTTAAAAACATTCATCCCAGAAAGTGTAAACATCAGGAACAGAGAGTGACGAGCAGCTGCAGTGTTTTGAACAAAACGATCTCATTAAGAAATGCTGTAGATATAGATCTATAGATATAGTTCTATCTAAATTTGATAAAATATCAGCGTAAGAAGTGGAGCAATAAAGCGATAAATAATTTTATTCTTGACAGTTTCCTCTTGCATTAGAATAATGGCAATAATCAATAAGATAAATCTCTTTAAGGAACGTTTTACAAGGTAGTAAAATGAAAATTCTAGTTACTGGTGGCGCAGGCTTTATTGGTTCTGCAGTGGTTCGATACCTTATTGAGAGTACTACGGATACCGTGATCAACGTTGATAAACTGACTTATGCTGGAAGTTTAGATTCACTTAATCACCTCATCAACAATCCACGCCATATTTTCCAACAAGTAGACATTCGCTCCCGCGATCAAATAAATTATATATTTGCTACCTTTCAACCAGATGCAATTATGCATTTAGCAGCAGAAAGCCATGTCGATCGATCTATTGACGGGCCAGCGGATTTTATACAAACAAATATTATTGGAACTTATAACTTACTTGAAGCCGCACGCGATTATTGGCAATCATTGCCTGCAATACAACGCCAATCATTTCGTTTTCATCATATCTCTACAGATGAAGTTTTTGGTGATCTGGAAAATAAAAACGAATTTTTTACTGAGACCACCCCTTATGCACCAAGCTCCCCATATTCAGCAAGTAAAGCAAGTTCGGATCATTTAGTTAGGGCATGGCATCGAACTTATGGATTACCAACAATAATAACGAATTGCTCTAATAATTATGGCCCTTACCAATATCCTGAAAAATTGATTCCAGTTATAATTCTCAATGCCCTTGCCGGAAAAAATTTACCTATCTATGGCAATGGAGCCCAAGTCCGGGATTGGTTGTATGTCAATGATCACGTCCATGCTCTTTATATGGTTTTAAAAAATGGGGTAATAGGTTCTACCTATAATATTGGCGGGCATAATGAGAAACAAAATATTGAAGTAGTTCATACAGTATGTGATCTATTAGAAGAATTAGTCCCCCAAAAACCACCACATGTTTCTTGTTACAAAGAATTAATTACGTATGTTAAAGACCGATCAGGCCATGATCTGCGTTATGCCATGGATACAACAAAAATTCAACGGGAATTTGGATGGAAACCCAAAGAAACTTTTGACACAGGAATACGGAAAACAGTGGAGTGGTATTTAAATCATCAAAATTGGTGCCAAAATATTCTAAATAAAGTGCCACAACATAAACAATTAAGAGTCACTGAAAAGGAATTAGCAATATGAAAGGAATTGTGCTCGCTGGAGGTTCCGGGACACGTCTTTACCCTATAACCCAAGGTATCTCAAAACAATTACTTCCTATTTATGATAAGCCCATGATTTATTATCCTTTATCAGTCCTCATGTTAGCGGGTATTCGTGAAATTCTTGTGATTACTACTCCAGAAGATTGCCCAGCATATCAACGCATCTTAGGAAATGGAGAACAATTTGGTATAAAATTATACTATGCGTTACAACCCAGTCCAGATGGCTTGGTCCAAGCCTTTATTATTGGTGAAGAGTTTATAGGTCAAGATAATGTGTGTTTGGTATTAGGTGACAATATATTTTATGGTCTTGGATTTACAAAGAAATTACAAGAAATTGCTGCGCGTCAAACAGGGGCCACTATTTTTGCCTATCCAGTAAAAGACCCCGAGCACTTTGGCGTCGTCTCTTTTGACGAGCAAATGAAAGCGATATCAATTGAAGAAAAGCCAACCGATCCTAAATCAAATTATGCTATAACCGGACTTTATTTTTATGATAATCAAGTTATAAACATTGCCAAACAAGTACGCCCATCCCATCGAGGTGAATTGGAAATATCGTGTATTAATCAGTTCTATCTTGAATGCGGGGATCTCCACGTAGAACTACTTGGACGTGGGTTTGCCTGGCTAGATACTGGCACTCCTGAAAGTCTTTTAGCCGCAAGTTCTTTTGTACAAACTATTGAGCATCGTCAAGGATTGAAAATCGCTTGTTTAGAAGAAATTGCTTATAAAAACAATTGGATAAGCGCAGAAACGCTTAGAGAAATTGCTCTTAAACTAAGTAAAAATAATTATGGAACTTATTTACTTCAGTTAATTGAGCAAAAATGATAAGAGACAAATCTGATGTTATTAACCCCATAAAACAGGATTATATCAAGTGCTTCGTTATGAGATGTTTTGTTCCATGAAACACTCCACTACTTCCGGCAAATAATCCTTCCAACTCTGGCATTGAATATTTAATATTTGTTCGATTTTTGTTGTATCTAAAACTGAATTTTTTGGCCTTACTGCTTTAGTTACATACTCTTCCGATTTTATGGGTTTTAAATGGGTAAGCGCCAAACTCACTCCCTTTTTCTTAGCAAGATCAATAAAAAAACGTGAAAATTCATACCAGCTAGTTACACCTGTCCCAGCATAATGGTAAACCCCCCAATCATTAAAAGGTGGCGTACTTATTTTCGCTACAATCGTTAGTAGTACTCTGGCAATATCTTGCGCTGCAGTTGGCCTACCCCATTGATCAGCAACAACACTGAGCTCCTCTCTAGATGAAGCCAATTTTAAAATTGTTTTTACAAAATTAGCCCCATAAATCCCGAATACCCAACTCACCCGTAAAATAATATGCTCTTTGTGCAGTGCTATAATCGCTTGTTCCCCTGCTAATTTGGATTGAGCATAAACACCTTGAGGACTGGTACTATCTGTTTCGCTATAAGCACCTTTTTTAGTACCATCAAAAACATAATCCGTGGACAAATGAATCAAGGCTATTTTCTTTTGTGCACAATATAGGGCTAACTGGCGCACAAATTCTGCATTAATCCTATGAGCTAACAGCACTTCATCTTCAGCTTTATCTACAGCCGTATATGCAGATGCATTAATAATCAGTTCAGGTTGAAGCGAAGAAAGAGTCGAGCGCACTTCACTGACATGAACACAGTCAAATTCTTTTCTCGTCAACGTAATGATTTGATGTTCTGTTGACATAAACAGCCGAATAATTTCTGACCCCACTTGACCATTAGCCCCTATAACTAATATTTTCATAGAAATCTCGGCAAAAATTGGTGATCAATTAAATCCAAAGAGCTTGCTTGCATATCTTTTGCTGAGAGTTGCACCTCATCAGTTAGAGGCCAATCGATAGCTAATTTTGGATCTCGATAATTAATCGACAACTCACTTTCTGGATGATAAAAGTCCGTACATTTATAAAAAAAATCAGCTGTAGGGCTTAAAACATAAAATCCATGGGCAAAACCTTTAGGAATCCAAAGCTGACGTTTATTCTCCCCAGAAAGAATTACCCCCACCCACAATCCAAAAGTGGGTGAGCCCAACCTGACATCAACAGCCACATCAAAGACTTCTCCAGCCAAAACAGAAACCAATTTTCCCTGAGTATGCTGATATTGGTAATGTAAGCCTCGCAAAACTCCTCTACGCGACCTCGATAAATTATCTTGAACAAAAGTATCTCGTATGCCAAGTAATGCTGCATATCGGGCAGCTTGAAATGATTCATAAAAAAAACCACGTTCATCGCCATAAACACGAGGCTCTATAATTTTCACTTCAGATATTTTTGTATCTAATATATTCATTAACTATCGCTATGTTCAGTATTGATTTACTTTATGTTGGAGGAAAGGCTTATGGCGATCTTTGTGGGAAACCATCACTTCTTGCATTAAATTGAGCCATCAACTGTCCTGTTTTTTCCCAAAATTTGATAATGTCTTCTTGATACCATTCAGGAAAGATATTTTCGTTATTTTTTGCAAATTTATACAAGGTATCAAACATATAACACAAAACACCAGGAGTCATCTCTAATCCAGAATGTTGCATTGAGATTCGTCGGAGTTCTTCTATACGTTTAAATGAACCTATAGAAGTTTTAGTCGCAGCATATTCTCGGCTTGCTGATAAAACGCCATCGACAGGCTGAGGTTCACCCAACGCTGAAAGCCGCATCCACAAATCAGAGTCCATTCCATACTCTAAATCAACATTAAGATATCCTATTTGTTCTAAACAATGGCGATTCATGAACGTTGAAGGTTGCAGGATATAGTTCAAACCCATAACTAATGCATGGCGGTCGAAAGTCAAACTGTTTTTAGGGAAGAAATGAGTCAGTACTTCCCCTGTTTTCGAAACTCGAAATC